>JAIORK010000007.1 GCA_021108215.1 bacterium
CCGGTGGCGGATACCGTGACAATGCCAGCCGTCCTGCAGCCGGTGGCGGATACCGTGATAATGCCAGCCGTCCTGCAGCCGGTGGCGGATACCGTGATAATGCCAGCCGCCCTGCAGCCGGTGGCGGATACCGTGGCAGCGCCAGCCGTCCCGCAGCCGGTGGAGGATACCGTGGTAGTGCTAATCAACCCAAAGCGGGCAGACCCCATGGTGGTACGCGATCAGGCGGCGGGTTCAAGAAAAAACGCTAGCACGATAAAAAAACGCAAAGATTTCAGGAAATTTCAGTCGAATTGTAGAGAGGTTTTACAGGTTGGCAGAACTTGTAAAGTCAAACACAATTGGGATGCTGGAAAATGATGGAAGAAGGAAAGATTATCATGAGTGAATTTAAAACAGTGGTGGAGCGGTTTGAAGAAAATCAGAAAAAGATTGTGGAAGTGATGCAGCACGAATTTGGGAAGGTTGAAAAAAGAATTGGTGAGCATGATAAGAAATTTGATTCTTTACACGAACAAATTGCCTTGCTTCATGAAGGTCAGACTGCGATCCGGACAGAATTACGGCAGAAGCCATCGCTTGATGTTATCGGAGAATTGGAACGGCGTGTGACCCGGCTGGAAAATAAAGTCGCCTAAATAATTGTCAACCCAACCCCCGCGAGATAAAAATCCACGGGTTTACACCCGTGGTATTTTTGTCGAGAGATGTTCGCCTTTGGCGATATTTTCACTTGCTTCATCGATGGACTTATGTCCATCGTGTTTGCACTAGCACGATAATATCTTGCGGGGTTTTTATTTTGTGCCTTTATCTCTTGTTACTTTTAGTTTTTCGCCGGGTAAGCCTGTGGATTTTTATCCCAAAATGATTTTGGCTTTTCACCGTGGGCTCCGTGCCCTCCGTGGTGAAAGCTTTTTAATTGAGGACGTCGTTCGGATGATCAATTTACCCCAGGGAGGCTCCGCACTTGGGGCATTTGAGTGATTTGGTCCGAAAGCCGGGTCTGGGCGGGACATCTGTTTTGCACTTGGGGCATTGGATTAATCCGTTGGTTTTGGTTTGAGCAAAGCCGGTGTTGCTTGATTTTCCTCGCGCGTTTTTAGGATTTTTATCCATTCTGATGGGGTTCTGTCCGTTTCTCTTAGGCATTGGCTTCCTCCGCGTTGTCTGTTTCGAGCAGGAAAAATTTTTGCTCTGACTCAGGAACCAGTTTACTATGAAACCCGGATTTTATAATGATTTTTTTTAAAAGCAAGTAATGTCCTTCTGCCAAATGTACGCGTATACCCCTAAAAAAATCTGGCTGAACAGCATAAGGCAAGGTACAATTTGTGCATTCCGTTTGTAGGGGAATTCAGATTATGGGGTAATAAAAAGGAGACGAAGATGCCTACCAGGATAAGAATTATTCCGAAAACCCAACATGAATCACGCAGTGCAATGGATGCAGTGAATACCGGCGGCTGGGTAGTATTGGCAGCCGGGGTGGTTTTACTGGTTGCGCCGCTGGCTTTGAATATTGTGATTGCAGTAAGCTTTGTGGCTTCAGGTGTTACGCTGCTGATGAAGCGCATCCGGGGGGATGTCGGGACCGTGATTGCCGGCAGCATCCTGATGGCGTTTGGCATACTCACGCTCGTCTGGCCCACGGTTTTGAATTATTTCGTGATTGCATTGCTGCTGTTTTTTCACGCGCTGGTCAATACCTGGATGTTTTACTGGGGATATCGGTCCTGGGCCTGGATTTATTTAGGCGTGGCCTTCATGGTGGGAATTTTATTGCTGCTATTTCCCACCATACTTAATTATTTGCTGGGTGTCTACCTGCTGTTGACAGGTGTCTACTTGCTTGCCTGGCGCTGGCGCTTGCGAACGTTTACAAAATAAGGGGTGTGTCAGCTGTCCCATTTGGCATGCCATAGCCAGTTATCATTTTCATTTGACTTGGTGACTTTGGAATTTACAGCACCTGCCAATTCCAACAAGCCGGCAATATACCCACAGGTCGCCTCGGCAAAATTCTCCGGAAGATCAGGGTAACCGGTGACCTGAAAAGAAGCGCTGTGCTCGGTTTTGTTGATGACGGTACCCGTGCCGCCGCTGTGATAGGTTCGCCATACATTGGCGGCTTTTTTTAAAATAGTATGCGGTGATATTAATTTGAATACCAGGCGGTAAATGTTATTCACGCTGCTTTTAGCCAGATCAAGGCCTACCTGATACAATTGTTTGTCGTGCGGGAGGTCGGCATAACATAATTGGGAGGTTAATTCAAAAAGTTTGTTAGCGAAAGCGATCGGCACCCAGGAAACTTCCAATGTTTTATTATAATGCTGTTGTTCTTCTGTATTTAATTGGCTGAGAAGCTCAGTTTCTTTACCGGCTTTTTGGATTATTTTCCGGAGAAAAATAATACCGCCACCTTTGTAATTGAACATGGGACCAGTCCTTTTTTGTGTGTATTGTAGTATTATAGTGATAATTGATAGTGAGAGCAATGATCTTTTCAGTAGTGTTTAGAAAATTGTGGACGGTGTTAGGTAGTTAGGGAAGTGATTTAAAATGAAAAATCTTACAACCTAACACCTGGAGTTCCCCTACGAGGGTTGTTGTAATAGCGAGGGAAAAAATGGCTTGTCCAAAATTAAGATTATCCAAATCACAGTTTATCAAAGGGCATCAATGTCCGTTGGCGTTATGGTATTTTAAACATCGCAAAGACTTGATCCCGCCCATTGATGCTGCCAAGCAAGCATTGTTTGACAGCGGTCATGACGTCGGGGAATTGGCCAAACAGATCTATCCCAATGGGTTGGAAATAAAAGGGAAGTTTTTTGAAATCACGAAGTTTGTGAATGATACCCAAACAGCGATTGCGAATGGCGAAACCGTTATTTATGAAGCAGCAGCTTGCACCGCAGCAGGGTTGTACAGCAGAATCGATATTTTAAAGAAAAATGAGATAACCCATCAGTGGGATTTAATCGAAGTAAAAAGTTCGACCAGTGTCAAAGAATATCATTTGGATGATATGGCGGTTCAACTCTACTCATTTGAACAAGCAGGTTTTCCGATTAACCAATGTCACTTAATGCATGTGAATAATCAATTTGTCAAAAACGGCGAGATCAATCCGAAGGATCTTTTTGTTGCTGAAGATATTACAGAAATCGTCCGGGGTCGCCTGGATGATGTGGCAAAAGAAGTGAATGACTTAATAGCACTGATTGATACGAAGGAGGCGCCGGAGAAACCCATCGGGCCGCATTGTGATGTGCCTTTTGAATGTGATTTTAAGCACCATTGCTGGAAACATATCCCCGAGTACTCGGTCTATAGTTTGTTTAGAGGTGAGAAACTCCAGGAATTGGTGAGTCAAAATATTTCTCGTCTTCAGGATATCCCGGCAAGCTTTGAATTGACGGATAAGCAGCAAATCGATATCAAAGCGTATCGTCATGACGAAATCTATAAAGAGGAAAGTAATATCAAGGCGTTTTTAGATACCCTGACCTATCCTTTGTATTATCTGGATTATGAGACATTGAGCAATGCCATCCCTTTGGTGGATAATACTTCACCTTATCAGCAAGTGCCATTTCAGTATTCCTTACATATTCAAAAGAAACCTGGCGGGAAATTGGAACACAAAGCGTTTTTGTATGAAGGCAATGAAGATCCGAGAACGACGTTGGTTCCTCAATTAATCAAAGATTGCGGTCAATCAGGATCAGTGGTTGTGTATTACAAAGCGTTTGAAGCCACCCGGAATAAAGAAATGGCAGAAGCTTATCCTGATTATGCAGACGCCCTGCTCGCGCTCAACGAACGGATGGTTGACTTGTGGGTGCCCTTTAACAGTCGCTATCTCTATTCGCCGGCCATGAAAAGCTCGGCTTCCATCAAAAAAGTCCTGCCTGCCTTTGTACCGGATATGAATTATGATGAGCTGGAAATTAAAGAAGGCGAGAGTGCATCGCGATTATATGTTGATTGTTTCAAAGGTAAGGTATCAGATGCGGAAAAGAAAAAAATCCTCAAAGCATTGCTGGTTTATTGTGAGCAAGATACCTTGGCCATGGTGAAGTTGTTAGAAGTCTTAGAGCAGCAGCAATCTTCAACGCCGGCACCGATACCGGCACCGACAACCAAGACGCCGAAACCACCAACGACACCAACACCAACAAAAACAGAAACCAGCAAAGCCCCAGCCCCCGAACAAATCGATTTGTTTTCATAAAAATCGTTTTAAAGTAATGTCATTCCCGAATGAACGTATCGGGAATCCGGTGACTTTCGTAGGGGATAATTGTCATTGATGCCCACAGTTAGGGTACATTTGTCCGAAAAGTAATATTTTGTAGATAAAATATCAAATAAAATTGATTTTAATAGGTAATAGCTAAAAAATAAGGAAAATATTCTATAAAAAAATGAAACAAAATAGGTAATATTGCGTCTATATTACAGGAGAGAGTTTAAAGAAAGTTGAATAAATAGACGATAATGTTACTAAGGATAAAAAATAACAACAATTTGTTGACAATAACAGATCAAATGATATATTTAATTTATATTTGCTCCCCGTCTGATTGCCGAAAGGCTTCGGGCGGGGTTATTTTTTGGAATATTAATAATGCCTAACCCGCCTAAAAAGAAGACCTATATATTCATAGATGGCCAAAATTTATATAAAAGTTGTAAAGAAGCCTTTGGCTATAGTTATCCTAATTATAATATACAAAAATTGGTTGACGAAATATGTATGCCAGACGGAGTATTTCAGCGAGTTTGACCTCAAGCCGCATGTAAAGCTACTTTCGTGATGC
>JAIORK010000008.1 GCA_021108215.1 bacterium
CAGCAGATCAGCAAAGGCGAGGAAGCGGTCTATTGCTCTAATGTTCAGCTGCTCACGAATTTGAAACAGCACCGAAGGTGCGGGACAGAGCAGCCGAGCAACAGATCAGCAGATCAGCAAAGGCGAGGAAGCGGTCTATTGCTCTAATGTTCAGCTGCTCACGAATTTGAAACAGCACCGAAGGTGCGGGACAGAGCAGCCGAGCAACAGATCAGCAGATCAGCAAAGGCGAGGAAGCGGTCTATTGCTCTAATGTTCAGCTGCTCACGAATTTGAAACAGCACCGAAGGTGCGGGACAGAGCAGCCGAGCAATGGATCAGCAGATCAGCAAAGGCGAGGAAGCGGTCTATTGCTCTAATGTTCAGCTGCTCATGAATTTGAAGCAGCACCAAGAAGGTGCATGGCAGAGCAGCCGAGCAATGGATCAGCAGATCAGCAAAGGCGAGGAAGCGGTCTGTTGCTCTAATGTTCAGCTGTTCATGAATTTGAAACAGCACCGAAGGTGCGGGACTGAGCAGCCGAGCAATGGATCAGCAGATCAGCAAAGGCGAGGAAGCGGTCTGTTGCTCTAATGTTCAGCTGTTCATGAATTTGAAACAGCACCGAAGGTGCGGGACTGAGCAGCCGAGCAATGGATCAGCAGATCAGCAAAGGCGAGGAAGCGGTCTGTTGCTCTAATGTTCAGCTGTTCATGAATTTGAAACAGCACCAAGAAGGTGCGGGACAGGGCAATTGCGTATCAGGTTATTTGGAGGCGATTCATACCCGGAAATGGGCACAAGTGAATCGCCTCTACTATGTGAAAATCATGACTTTTTTAAAAAAACATGCTATCTTTTTTTGGTACACATGCAATTTTTTTGAAGCGAGGGTTTTATGATAGATCTGCATATGCATACATTTCATTCGGATGGTGTTTTACTGCCGGCAGAGTTGGTCCGAAGGGCCAAGGTTGCCGGTTACCAAGCTATGGCGATAACAGACCACGTTGATCAGTCCAATATTGAAGAGTTGGTACCTCAGATGGCAGCGGCGGCCAAGGCACTTACGATGGGGTACAATATGTTAGTGCTTGCCGGGGTGGAACTGACGCATGTACCGCCAAAGCAAATTTCCGGACTCATTAAGGCGGCTCGGAGTCTGGGTGCGGAGATTATTGTGGTGCATGGCGAGACACCGGTTGAACCGGTGGCGGCGGGGACCAATCGGGCGGCCATTATGGCAGGCGCTGATATTGTGGCCCATCCAGGATTAATTACATTGGCTGAGGCGCGATTGGCGAAGCAAAAAGGTGTGGCATTGGAATTAACCTCGCGGGGAGGTCACTCGCTTGCCAATGGGCATGTGGCCAAGATTGCTTTGCAGGCAAAGTGTGATCTGGTAATCAATAGCGATACACATGCACCGCAGGATTTACACAGTAAGGCATTGCTGGGGAAAGTTGTTGCCGGTGCCGGCTTGCCGGTTTCCGCAGTAAAAGTTTTACAGGCCAACGCACTTAAAATTTGTAAACGCGCGCGTCAATGACGCTGCGGAAATAAAGAAGGGGAACTGGAAAAATGGCCAAAAAACGTTATTCGCACAAACAGATACGCAAGAGCATCAAAAAAGATGAACTGCGGGACTTGATTGATAAAAGCGCGGTGTATGTTCGCAGTCATACGGAAAATATTTTAATTGCGGCAATTCTTTTAATTGTAGTGATTGTTCTGGTTCCGCTTTATTTTAATAATCGCCAGGAGAATGAACGCCGTGCCGGCAGTTTGTTGAATCGGGCGGTGGGTTACACTCTACAGCCGATTGCTGACGGGATGGGTGATCCCAACCGCGAAGTTTTTCGCACACTTGAGGAGAAGTACACAAAAGTCCGGCAAACCTTCACGGAAATATCAGCGACCTATAAAAATACCCGTGCCGCCCGCGTGGCCATGCTGGGTGAAGCGGATGCGACCTATTATTTAAAGGACTATGAAAAGGCGCGGGATATTTATCAGGCGGTCTTGCTGCAAACCAAGGATTTTGCAACGCAAGGGACGCTGAAAGAAAAAATCGCGGCCTGTTATGAAAATCTTGGCAAGTGGGAAGATGCTCTGGGGATTTATCAGGAGCTGGTTGACGGTGAACCTGTCTATTTTAATCAACGGTCGGTGAAAATGGGTATGGCTCGCTGTTACAGCGGCCTGGGCCGGAAAGCCAAGGCCCAAGAAATATATTTTTCTGAAAAAGAAAATGATCCGGGCAGCTATTGGTCGGAGGTTGCCAGGCAGAAATTGAGCATGGAGGCCGCAGCAGGGAAATAACTTGACATCGTGAGGAAGGTAGGCTATTTTTTTCTTCTGTTTTTATAAATGCTGGAATTATTTGTTATCAACGTAATGGGGCTGTGGCGCAGCTGGGAGCGCGTCTGCATGGCATGCAGAAGGTCAGGGGTTCGAGCCCCCTCAGCTCCACCAGAAAATTTTGCCAGCAAAATTTTCAGAGCAATGGAACAATAGACAACAAACAATAGAAATTCATTGCGGTCTATTGTCTGTTGTTTATTCTCAGAAGTTTGTTTTTTTATTTCTCTATCCCTCGGTTGTTTATATACTGTCGAGTTTTCTTTAAGAAAGTATGCAATTATTTTTTGCCACCTTTGTCTAATCGGATAAGATCATCAAATCAGCCGAGGTGTCAGGTATGCCCTTTCTCTTTGAAAATCTCGTCGTCTATCAAAAAGCCATCGCTTTTTCCATTGCTGTTTCCAAACTCACGGACACTTTCCCGCGCGGTAATTATTACCTTACTGACCAGTTGGATCGTGCCGCACTTTCTATTCCGACGAATCTTGCAGAAGGCAACGGACGTTGGCATCCGAACGACCGGCGCCAGTTTTTTTGGATCGCCCGCAGCTCAGCGCTGGAATGTGTTCCGATTATTGAAGTGGGTTTTCAGAAAGGATTGATAACAGAAGAAATGTATAAACGGTTCCGAAATGATTTGGATGAAATAGGAAAGATGATAACCGGACTTGTAAAAGGAATTGAAAATAAAAAAGGTTAAGTAGTAAAGACTATATAACTATGTCTAGATAGTTAGGAAACGAAAGAGTAGTTGCGAAAGGTCTTTGGCGAGATTAGAATGAGTATTTGAATATATGGGGGAATTAAAGCGGAAACATTGTAATTATCCCGATTTTTAGAGAACGCTTCACTCCCGGGTGGTCGCCTGCAATGACACTATTAATTTGATTTTTTGAGGTAACGAGCATGTCCCCAGTCATAGATTTTCATGTACATGTTTATCCCGATAACTTGGCTGCGCAGGTGATTTCAGAACTGACACAGTCGTGCGGTTTTCAGGCATGTTTTGACGGGACCGTGTCCGGGCTTAAAGCAATGATGCGAGGGTGTGGTGTCACGCAGTCTGTTATCCAACCGGTTGCCACCAAAGTGTCGCAGGTGCGCCCGATCAATCAATGGAGTTCCCACTTAAACCGGGAATCAGGTATCCGGGCGTTTGGTTCGCTGCACCCGGAGATGGACACGCAGGCAGTGAAAACGGAAGTTGCATTTATAAAAGAAAACCATCTGCCGGGCGTCAAGATGCATCCGGAATATCAGAATTTTCATCCGGATGAGGATCGGATGGAAAAAATATACTGTGCTTTGGAGCAGGCGAAATGCATGCTGCTTTTGCATGCCGGCATGGATTTGGGATTTCATCCGCCGGTCAAGGCGACACCGGAAAGGATTTTTCAGGTACTTAAAAGTTTCCCGGGATTAACCGTTATTGCTGCGCATTTGGGCGGCTATGGTTTGTGGGATCAGGTTATGAAATATTTAGTGAACCAAAACGTTTGGCTTGATACGGCCTATTGTTTTGGGAAAACACCCTTGCCGGAAGCCTATGAGATCATCCAGGCGCATGGGTGTGATAAAATTTTGTTTGGCTCTGATGCACCTTGGGGTGATCAAGGCCAACATGTTCAGCACCTGGAGTCTTTGCCATTATCAGAGATGGAAAAACAGCGGATTTTTTTCGGCAATGCAGCCGTATTGCTGGAAAAAATTAAATAAACCATGGACGATTTTGAAAAAAACGGTAAAATTGACCATCCCGTGAACGAAACTGTTTTAGTCGTTGGGCGGGAACCACGATACTTGGTAAGGAGGGTGATTTCAATATGCGTAATTTAGATACTATTAGAAATATCGAGATTTTTAGTGAACTATCTGACACCGAGTTGGCCAGTGTGGTGAGACGGGCGCAACAAAAAGAATATAAAGCAGAAGGTGTGATTGTTCGGGAGAATGCATCCGGCGGGATGATGCATGTCATTTTAGAAGGACGCGTTGAAGTTCGAAAAAAAATGCCCAATGGCCCGGACAAGCCATTGGCAGTGCTCAATGAAGGCGCCGTTTTTGGGGAGATGTCTCTATTTGACGGCCATCCGTATTCCGCCAGTGTGGTGGCCACTGAAAACACATCAACATTAACCATTTTTAAAAATGAATTTATGGCGCTCGCAGAGGAACAACCGGCCTTAGGACTCAAAGTGACCATTAATTTGATCAATACGCTTTCTACGCGATTGAGAAAAACCAATGACAATCTGGTAACTTTTGCGACCTTGCGTTCCAGCGGCAGCTGAGCTGGTTTTTTCTTCCAGTTTAAGCTGAAAGATGCATTTCAGCATATTTTTTAGAAGACGATTTTATTGAAATAATAGAAAAAGTGTTGTTTCAAAAGTGTTTTTATGAATAACATCTTTTTAGCGTGGTTTGTTAGGTTGAATTTGGTGTTTTTTCGTGTCACTGAATTACAGAAACAAGTAAATAATTAGTTGACATTCATAAAAATACGCTTATTATATCATGTTAATTTCCTGAAAAAAATATCCGTCAATCAGCATGTTTATCAGGGTTTTTAGGAGAGGAAATAACAGGAAAATTGCCTTGGAAAAAAGCTTTTTCGGGTAATTGCTCTTTGTTAGGTCAGGCGTGATTTAATAGAAAAAGGAGTGGTGGACAGATGCGAAGTGATGTTATGAAAAAGGGTGTAGCTAAATCGCCGCACCGGTCCTTGTTTAAAGCCATTGGTTATACAGATGAAGAGTTGCAAAAACCGATTATCGGGATTGCAAATTCTTTTAATGAAATTATTCCGGGCCACATCCATTTGAAGACATTGGTTGAAGCGGTTAAAACCGGGATTCGTATGGCCGGCGGAACGCCCATGGAATTTAATACCATCGGCATTTGTGACGGCATTGCCATGAACCATGAGGGCATGAAGTACTCCTTGGTTTCTCGTGAAATCATTGCCGATTCGGTAGAAGCTACAGCGATGGGAACGCCATTTGATGGACTGGTGCTCATGCCCAATTGTGATAAAATTATTCCGGGGATGATGATGGCGGCGGCGCGTTTGGATATTCCTGCAGTTTTGGTCTCCGGGGGACCTATGTTGCCCGGAGAATACAAGGGTAAAAGAATTGATTTGATTAAAGGACCGTTTGAAGGCATGGCCCAGGCCCATGCCGGTAAGATTTCGGAAAAAGAATTTTTAGCCATGGAGGATGCTGCGTGTCCGACCTGCGGTTCCTGCGCAGGATTGTTTACCGCCAATACGATGAATTGCATGGCGGAAGCACTCGGGATTGCACTGCCCGGCAATGGTTCAACACCGGCGATTTCTTCGGAAAGAATACGCCTGGCAAAGCTGGCTGGGAAAAAAATAATGGATGTTGTACGAAAAAAAATGATACCCAGTAAGTTATTGACGATGAATGCGTTTCGCAATGCGATTGCCGTGGATGTGGCGATGGGCGGTTCCACCAATACTGTCCTGCATTTGCCGGCGATTGCGCATGAAGTCGGCATTGAGCTTGATCTGGAAATATTTAATGAAATTTCGAAAAAAACACCGCATCTATGTAATGTCAGCCCCGGCGGGGACCATTTTATGGTGGATATTCACCGCGCCGGTGGTGTTCCGGCAGTGATGAAAGTACTGGCCGGCAAGGGTTTGATTCATACCAAACTACCCACTGTTTCCGGCCGGACCGTGGCGGAGAATTTAAAGGATGTGTTTGTTTTGGATACGGACGTGATCCGGCCGTTCACCAAGCCGTATCACAAAACTGGCGGCTTGGCGATTCTTCGCGGCAATATTGCACCGGAAGGCGGTGTGGTCAAACAATCAGCCGTGGCGCCTGAAATGCTTCATTCCATTAGCCGGGCGCGGGTATTTGAAAGTGAAGAAACCGCCTTCAAAGCGATTATGAATGGGGAAATCCGTAAACGCGATGTCGTGGTGATCCGCTATGAAGGTCCTAAGGGCGGCCCGGGGATGCGCGAAATGCTTTCGCCCACCAGTTCGATTGCAGGGATGGGATTGGATAAACATGTTGCGCTGATTACGGATGGTCGTTTTTCCGGTGGGACACGCGGGGCTGCGATTGGTCATATTTCGCCGGAAGCGGCTTCCGGTGGACCGATTGGTATTATTCGGGAAAATGATAAACTTGAGATTGATATTCCGAAAAAGAAAATTCATCTTATGATTTCGGATACGGAATTTGAAAAAAGAATGGCGGCGTTTCGACCTCGGCCGTCGAAAAAACACAAGGGGGTGTTGGGGCGTTACGCCCGGCTTGTAACCTCCGGGAGCACCGGCGCAGTATTGAAATAATTATATCGTAGGGAACGGTCGCCCGGCATTCGCCAGGCAAGCTGACCGTTCCCTACAGGAAAATATTTTGCGGAGCCCATACGAGTTAAATAAAAACATTGTTGGGCGACGTCCTGGCAACCGGCGAGTAATTATTAATGATGGAAGCCAGGGGAGGGAGACTTATGAGTAAGGAAATGACAGGAGCGGAAATATTTGTTGAGAGTTTGCGCCGCCACAAGGTGGGCGCACTTTTTGGATATCCGGGAGGTGTGCTGCTTCCGATTTTTGATGCGCTGTATAGTTCGGATTTGCGGGTGATCCTGCCGCGGCATGAACAAGGTGCGGCGCATATGGCGGACGGATACGCCCGCGCGACAGGTGAGGTGGGTGTATGTCTGGCAACATCAGGTCCAGGGGCGACTAATTTAGTGACCGGGATTGCAACCGCACATATGGATTCCATCCCGATGGTGGTTTTCACCGGACAGGTGGCATCTCCGCTGATCGGCAATGATGCTTTTCAGGAAGTGGATATCACAGGAATTACCCGTCCGATCACCAAGCACAATTTTTTAATCAAGGATGTAAAAGATATTGCCCGAACCATTGCCGAGGCATTTTATATTGCAGCGACAGGCCGTCCGGGTCCGGTGTTGGTTGATATACCCAAGGACATTACCACGGCAAGTTGTATTCCTGACTTTGAAGCCAAAGTGGATATTCGGAGCTACCGGCCTAATTTGACCCCGCATGCCAATCAGATTAAAAAGGCGGCGGTGCTCATTGAGGAAGCCAAGCGGCCGATGATTTATGCCGGCGGCGGTGTGCTGTTGGCCAATGCTGCGGAAGAACTGAAAATTTTGGCTGAAAAAACAGATACACCAGTGACATTGACCTTGATGGGTTTGGGCGCTTTCCCCGGAACTCATGATCAATTTATCGGCATGCTGGGGATGCACGGTACGCGGACGGCAAACTACGCCATTCAGCAAAGTGACTTGATTATCGCTGTGGGTGCGCGTTTCGATGACCGGGTGACCGGCCGGGTTGATCATTTTGCACCCAACGCCCGGATTATTCATGTGGATGTGGATCCGGCAAGTATTTCCAAAGTGATTAGCGTGGATGTTCCCATTGTGGGTGATGCCAAGGTGTCGTTGCAGGCATTAATCAAGGAAGTTAAATCCCGCAAAAATGATGATTGGTGGAAGCAAGTGAATGAATGGATGGAAAAATATCCGCTGACATATGATAAAAAAACCACTGAGTTAAAACCGCAGCAGGTCATAGAGACCCTCTATCAGCTCAAGGGGACTGATTTGTTTGTAGCCACGGATGTGGGGCAGCATCAGATGTGGGCGGCGCAATTTTATAAATTTGACCGTCCCCGGCAATGGGCGTCATCCGGTGGGTTGGGAACGATGGGATACGGTTTCCCGGCAGCCATCGGCGCTCAAATGGGACTGCCGGGTAAACCAGTGGCAGTTATCACGGGTGACGGCAGTTTTCAGATGAATCTTCAGGAATTGGCCACTGCGGTGATTAATAAATTACCGGTCAAAATTATTTTGTTGAACAACGGTTTTTTAGGAATGGTGCGGCAGTGGCAGGAGCTTTTTCATGGCAAGCGCTATTCATCGACGCCAATTCAGAATTCGGTTGATTTCGTTAAATTGGCAGAGGCCTTTGGCGCAGTTGGATTACGTGTAACTGAAACCGCCAAGATAGAGGAAACCCTCAAACAGGCGTTTGCAACCGAAGGACCGGTTTTGGTTGATTTTCATGTGTCGCCGGAAGAAAATGTTTGGCCGATGGTCCCGGCTGGAGCTCCTATACATGAGATGATAGGCGAACTGGCATGAAATTTTTGTAGGGAACGGTCGCGACCGTTCCCTACAAAAGAATATATTCAGGAGATTTTATTATGAGACATACATTATCTGTTTTAGTAGAGAATAAACCCGGTGTGCTGGCACGCGTGGCTGGATTGTTTTCCGGGCGTGGCTTTAACATTACCAGTCTGACGGTAGGAGAAACCGAGGATGACACAATCTCGCGTATGACTATTGTGGTGACGGGTGATGATGCTATTTTGGAACAGATCACCAAACAGTTGAATAAGTTGGTGGATGTGATCAAGGTATATGATTATACTGCTGAGGCCCACTTGGAGCGGGAACTGGCATTGATCAAAGTACAGGCCGAAGTTCAGCAGCGCTCGGAAGTGACACAATTGACCGAGATTTTTCGTGCGAAAATTGTGGATGTTTCGGATCGTGCCTATATTTTGGAAATTACCGGAACAGCCGATAAAGTAAATGCGTTTATTGAGTTGCTCCAGCCTTTTGGTATTCGGGAAATTATTCGGACCGGAACCGTGGCGACTGCCCGGGGAAACAAGAAAAGGAAATAAGCCAATGCCAAAAAAAAAGATTAAGAAAAAAGTAGTGGAAAAGAAAGTCAGTCAATCCAAAAGCAGCAAAAAAACGGTTGTAAAAAAGGTTGTCAAAAAAGCGGCTTCAAAACCGGCAGTACAACGCGTTGTAAAAAATACCAGGGTAGCGATGCCTGAAATTGTGGTGAAAAAACAAGGAGGAGTGAATAAGATGGCGAAGATGTATTTTGAGAAGGATGCTGATTTGAAAGCATTGAAGGGCAAGACGGTTGCAATTCTCGGCTACGGCAGTCAGGGTCATGCCCATGCTTTGAATTTGAAAGATTCAAAGGTGAATGTTGTGGTCGGTGAGTTGAAAGATTCCAATGCCTGGAAAGTTGCGGAAAAAAGCGGTTTGAAAGTGATGAGCGCTGATCAGGCTTGTAAGGCCGCCGATATCATGATGATTTTAGTACCGGATCCATTGCAAGCCATGGTCTATGAGACTGCGGTGGCACCCAATTTGAAAAAAGGCAACGCCATTGCGTTTGCACATGGTTTTAATATTCATTACAGTCAAATCGTGCCGCCGACCAATGTTGACGTTTTTATGGTGGCGCCCAAAGGTCCGGGTCATATGGTGCGTCGCGTGTTTACTGAAGGCGGGGGTGTCCCCGGTTTGGTTGCGGTTGAGCAGAACGCCAGCGGGAATGCCATGCAGATTGCTTTGGCCTATGCCAAAGGCGTGGGGTGTACCCGCGGCGGTGTCATGGAAACCACCTTCCGGGATGAGACTGAGACCGATCTTTTTGGTGAACAGGTTGTGCTTTGCGGTGGATTGACTGAATTGGTCAAGGCCGGTTATGAGACCTTGGTGGATGCCGGTTATCAGCCGGAAAATGCTTATTATGAATGTTTGCATGAACTCAAGTTGATCATCGATCTGATGTATGAAGGTGGTATTGCCGGGATGCGTTATAGTATTTCTGAAACTGCGAAATACGGCGACATTACCCGGGGCAAGCGAATTATCACAGACGATACCCGCCTGGAGATGAAAAAAATCCTGAAAGAGATCCAGAGCGGAGAATTTGCCCGTGAGTGGATTTTGGAAAATAAGGCCGGATGCCCGGTTTACAATGCGGTTTTGAAGCAAGAAGCCGAACACCCCATTGAAGTGGTCGGTAAAAAATTGCGGAGCATGATGGGGTGGATGTCAAAGAAGTAAAACGCAGACGCGTTTTTAAAAATAAAACCACGGTTGCGAAGAAAGAAATTGCCCGGCCGTGGCGCCAGTGGGTCCCGTATTTTTTTATGGGTACTGTGTTTGTTCTTGGGTTTTTGGCTTTGATTTTGGTCATTCACAGTAAACTGGCGCTGGCCGGGCGTATTATTCTGGCGGCGATGGTGTTTGCCGGCGCAGAATATTATTTTCGGAAAATTTCCAACGGCCCCAGCAGCATGGAAGATGAATTTTCAACGCTCAGTGATATTTTTTGTTTTGCCATTGTGCCTAGTTTGATGATTTATCAACTGGCATTTCGGGGTTGGGGCGTCTTGGGATTGCTCGGGCTTTTTCTGGTGATTTTTACCGCCCTGATTAGGCTGTCGCTGTATAAATTGTATAACCCTATTCATGTGAAGCATGGGTTTATCGGCATTCCGGTGACGATTACGGCGGCATTCATTGCGTTGGTGGCACAGATTTTTGTTCCGGTGGATATGACGGCATTGAACCGTGTGGCGCTGTTGAGCGCTTTGATTGTACTGAATTTTTTGACCGTGAGCACCATCCCCTATCCCAACCCGACGGATCGGCCGGCCATTGTTATTGTGGCAACGATTCTGGTAATGGCGGTATTTTTGCAACCGCCGGTTTCGGTCTGGGCGGTCTGGGCATTGCTTTGCGGTGGGACAATTTATATTATACTCGCGCCAATACGGTCGCGGAAAGGAGGTAGGAACCATGCCTGATGTTGTTAAAATTTTTGATACGACATTACGCGACGGTGAGCAATCGCCGGGAGCCAGTTTGGACGTGAAGCAAAAAGTTGAGGTGGCCAAGGCGCTGGAAGCCTTGAATGTTGATGTTATTGAGGCAGGGTTTCCCATCTCTTCACCCGGTGATTTCGAGGCGGTGCAGACGATTGCCAAAATAATGAAACAACCGGTGGTTGCCGGTCTGGCCCGCTGCAACAAAGCGGATATTGATGCGGCCTGGAAAGCGCTGAAGGGCGCGAAGCATCCGCGTATCCATGTATTTATTTCTACGTCGGCGCTGCACATGAAATATAAACTGAAAAAAACGCCGCAAGAGGTTTTGAAGATTGCCGTGGAGATGACCCACTATGCACGTTCCTTGTGTAAAGATGTGGAGTTTTCACCGGAGGATGCCTCCCGAACCGAGATGCCGTTTTTGATCGAGGTTGTCGAGGCGGTGATTCGGGCCGGTGCGACCACGGTTAATATTCCGGATACGGTGGGATATACCACACCGGGTGAGTTTGCGCATATTATTGAAGAACTGTATGCCAAGGTTTCCAATATTAATAAGGCAACCATCTCGGTGCACTGCCATGATGACCTGGGAATGGGAACTGCCAATTCACTGGCCGCGATCCGGGCCGGTGCCCGTCAGGTGGAATGTACCATCAATGGTCTGGGTGAACGTGCCGGGAATGCTGCGTTGGAAGAAGTTGCGATGGCCATCAAAACCCGCTCTAAGTATTATGGTGTGAAGACCAACATCCGCACCCGGGAAATTTCCCGGGCATCTCGCTTGGTGGCATCGGCCACCGGAATTTCCGTGCAGCGGAATAAAGCCATCGTCGGTGCCAATGCGTTTGCCCATGAAGCCGGCATTCATCAGGACGGCATTATCAAACAGCGCCTGACGTACGAGATCATGGATGCCAAGGATATCGGGTTGAAAGAAAATCAGCTTGTCTTGGGAAAACATTCAGGACGTCATGCGCTGAGTAAACGGATGAAGGAATTGGGTTTTCCTGCGGAAGGTGCTGAATTGGGTAAAATGTTCGAGAAATTCAAGGAATTGGCGGACAAGAAAAAAGAAGTTTTTGACGAGGATCTGCTTTCCTTGGTGGATGATAAAACCGGAGCCGCCAAACAGGTGTATGTATTGGAGCATGTACAGGCGACTTCGGGCAGCAATATGATTCCCACAGCGGCGGTACGCATGACACGGGAGGGTGTACCTCTTTTTGGATCGGCGACCGGTGACGGCCCGGTGGATGCAGTCTATCAAACGATTGATGCATTGGTTGGGAAAAAACACAAACTGGTAAGCTATGCGATTCAATCCATTACCGGGGGGACCGATGCACAAGGCGAGGTGACGGTGCAGATGAGCTCGCAGGGCAGGACGGTTTCCGGCCGCGGTGCGCATACGGATATTATTATTGCTTCCGCCAAAGCCTACATCAATGCAATGAACCGGCTGGCCGGTTTGGCGCGAACTCAGACAATGAGTCAGACCAAGGGCCGGAAAAAGGTTGTTAAAGCACGTTTGTGATTACCTGTTTTCGGTGTTTTATTCGGTAGGGGCACGGCGCGCCGTGCCCCTACGATATACGAGAGGGGTTGTTCTTTATGTCAAGACCAATGACAATTGGTGAAAAAATTCTGGCCCGGGCAGCCGGGTTGAAAACAGTAGCGTCGGGGGATATTATTCTGGCCAAGCTGGATTTGTGTATGGGCAATGATATTACCGCGCCGTTGGCCATTCAGGCTTTTTATAAAAACGGTGGAAAAAAGGTTTTTGACCGGAAAAAAGTTGCGCTGGTCCCGGATCATTTTACCCCGAACAAGGATATCAAATCAGCTGAGCAGGCCAAGATTTTAAGGGAATTTGCCCGCGAACAAAAATTACTGTATTACTGGGATCAGGGTACATGCGGGGTTGAACATGCCTTGCTGCCGGAACAAGGTGTGGTGGTTTCCGGCGATTTGATGATCGGCGCGGATTCGCATACCTGTACCTATGGCGCTTTGGGTTCATTTTCAACCGGTGTTGGATCAACCGATCTGGCAGCCGCCATGTTGATCGGCAAAGCCTGGTTCAAAGTGCCGCCAACCATCAAGCTGGTTTTTTCCGGTAAGTTGCTCAAGGATGTTACGGCCAAGGATATGATTTTGACGGCCATTGGGCGTCTGGGTGTGGATGGTGCCACTTACCGGGTTTTGGAAATGAGCGGCTCGGCAATTGAAGCATTGTCAATGGAAGGGCGTTTGACCATGAGCAATATGGCGATTGAGGCCGGTGCGGTGACCGGACTGATTGTTCCGGATAAAATTACCCGGGACTATGTAAATAAACGGGCGCAGCGTAAACCGCGTTATTATACGTCTGATCCCAATGCCGAGTATGAACAGATTGAGGTTTTTGATGTTTCTCAAATGACACCGGTGGTTGCCAAACCGTCCCTGCCGTCCAATGTGGTGCCGGTTTCCAAAGTACGTTCGGTTGTGCTGGACCAGGCGGTCATCGGATCTTGTACCAATGGCCGGATTGAGGATATGCGGGAAGCGGCCAAACTGCTCAAAGGCAGAAAAGTCAGCCCGCGGGTGCGAACCTTGATTATTCCGGCGACACCTGGAATTTGGCAACAGGCCAATGATGAGGGGTTGTTTGATATTTTTATCAAGGCCGGATGTATTGTTTCACCGCCGACCTGTGGTCCGTGTCTGGGCGGTCATATGGGGATTCTGGCAAAAGGGGAACGAGCCGTGGCCACGACCAACCGTAATTTTGTCGGGCGGATGGGACATCCCAAGAGTGAAGTCTATTTGGCCTCTGCCGGTGTGGCGGCAGCATCCGCCATCAAAGGCCGTCTGGCTGCACCTTGGGAAGTACGCGGCAAGGATTGGCAAAAGGGACAAAAAAAATAATTGTTTTCACCGCAGAGACGCAGAGTACGCGGAGAAAAGATAGGATAAAAGTAAAAATCATATTTTTTTGTTTTTAAGCCTTTAACCCCGGTTTGATTTATGTTTTACTCTGCGTTCTCAGCGCCTCTGCGGTGAGGATTTTAATTCGAGAGGATAATTGACATGAAGTTTCGAGGCAAAGCATATAAATTCGGAAAAAATATTAATACCGATGAGATTATTCCGGCCCGCTATTTGAATACCAGTGATGCCAAAGAATTGGCGGCGCACGTGATGGAAGACGCAGACGCAGACTTTCCTATCAAGGTGAAGCCCGGGGATATCATTGTGGCGGGAAAAAATTTTGGTTGCGGGTCATCACGCGAGCATGCGCCTTTGGCAATCAAGACCGCCGGTGTTGCTTGTGTGATGGCTGACAGTTTTGCGCGTATTTTTTACCGCAATGCGTTTAATATCGGGTTACCGATTTTGGAATGCCCGGCGGCAGCAGCGGCCATTCGTGGCGGCGAAACCCTTTCGATTGATGCCGGGACCGGCCGGATTTCCAATTTGAAAAACAAAAAAGTTTATCAAGCGAAGCCGATACCCAAATTTATGCAGGAGCTGGTTTCGGCCGGCGGGCTTATGCCCTGGGTTAAACGCCAAATGAAGAAAAAAAATGAATTGTAGGGGCACGGCCCCGACCGGATCAGGGGATCGTATGGGACTCCCGTTGGTCGCGCGCCGTGCCCCTACAGGATTGATGATAAATATTTTAGGAGGATAATTATGGCAAAGACATATAAAATTGCATTGTTGCCCGGAGATGGTACCGGGCCGGAAGTTTTGGTGGAAGGGAAAAAAGTTTTAGAAGCGGTTGGAAAAAAATTCGACCTTAAATTTGATTACACTGAATATGATCTGGGCGGCGACCGCTATCTGAAAACCGGAGAGTTGGTTCCGGATTCAGTCCTGGAAGAACTGGGTAAGGTCGATAGCATTTATCTGGGCGCCATCGGGCATCCGGATGTCAAACCCGGCCCGCTGGAAGTGGGTATATTGCTCAAAATTCGTTTTCACTTTGACCAATATGTTAACCTGCGGCCGGTCAAACTTTATCCCAATGTTGAGACGCCATTGAAGGACAAGGGACCCCAAGACATCAATTTTGATATTATCCGTGAAAATTGCGGGGGTATTTATACCGGCACCGGCGGTGCGGCGCACAAAGGGTCACCGCTGGAATACGCCACTCAGGTTATGACCTACTCACGTGCTGAAGTAGATCGTTGTTTGCGGTATGCTTTTAAGCGTGCACTGTTGCGTGAAAAAAAGCAGTTGACCCTGGTGCATAAAATGAATGTGTTGACTCATGTAGGGGATCTCTGGTTTCGGGCGTTTCATGAAATGGGTGAGAAAGAATTCCCTGAAGTGGCGCGTGATTACAACCATGTGGATGCCTGCACCATGTGGATGGTTAAAAATCCGGAATGGTATGAAACCATTGTGACCGCCAATCTGTTTGGCGATATCATCACCGATCTCGGTGCGATGATCCAGGGCGGCATGGGGATTGCCGCCGGCGGCAATGTCAATCCGGAGGGTATTTCCATGTTTGAACCCATTGGCGGTTCTGCACCCAAATATACCGGTCAGAAGAAAATCAATCCCATGGCCGCCATTGCATCCGGTGCTTTGATGCTGGAGCATCTGGGTGAGGCGGAGGCGGCTCAGGCGATGGAAGGCGCGATTGTCAAGGCCTTGGAATCCGGAAAACTTAAAAGTATGGCCGCCGGGCGCATGGGCATGAATACTCAGGAAGTCGGGGATTTCATCGCCGGGTTGGTATAAAAGAGTATTCACCGTATACCCAAAAGACGGGCACCGCAGAGACGCAGAGTACGCAGAGAAAAGATAGGATAAAAGCTATAGTTTGTTTTTATCTTTGCTTTTACGTCTTTAATCCTGATTTGACTTGTGTTTTACTCTGCGCTTTCAGCGTCTCTGCGGTGAAAGAATGATATTGAAGGGGTGGGAAATGAGTAAGGAATATCGTGTAGGTGTGATGGGTGCCACCGGTGCGGTCGGGGCAGTCATGCTGGATATTTTGGCCAAGCGCAATTTTCCGATTAGCGAGCTCCGGCCTTTGGCATCGCACCGTTCGGCAGGTAAGAAAATCAACTTTCAGGGCGACGATGTCACTGTGGTGGAGATGAAGGAAGATTCTTTCGCAGGGTTGGATTTTGTGTTGGCCTCGGCCGGTGGATTGGTTTCAAAGCAATTTGCGCCGCATGTCAAAGCCGCCGGTGCGGTTATGGTGGACAACACCAGTGCTTTTCGGATGGATCCCGATGTTCCTCTGGTGATTCCAGAGGTCAATCCGGAAGATGCTTTTTTGCATCAGGGCTTGATCGCCAATCCCAATTGCACGACCATCATCATGTTGGTGGCGCTAAAACCGCTGCACGATGCCGCCCGGATTAAGCGTATTGTGTGCAGCTCCTATCAGGCGGTTTCCGGCAGCGGAGTCGCGGCGATGCGGGAACTTGAACAACAGACCAAACAGTATGCGGCAGGTGAAGCGATCACGCATGAGGCTTATCCGCATCAGATTGCCTTCAATGTGCTGCCGCATGTAGATACATTTCAGGATAACGGCTATACGCGTGAGGAAATGAAAATGCTCAACGAGACCCGTAAAATGCTGCATGATGACAGCATTCAAATTTCCACGACCTGCGTACGTGTTCCGGTATTCACCTCGCATTCCGAAAGCCTTCAGATTGAAACGGAGAAGAAACTGACCGCAGCGCAAGCCAGGGAATTGTTGGCCAAAGCGCCGGGTGTACAGGTCAAGGATGATCCCGCCAGTTTGATTTATCCCATGCCTTTGGATACCTCGGGACAGGATGATGTTTTTGTGGGGAGGATTCGCGAAGACATTTCCCACCCCAATGGTTTGGCACTATGGGTGGCCGGTGATCAATTGCGCAAAGGTGCAGCGACCAACACAGTCCAGATAGCGGAATTGCTGATTAAGGGAAAGGCAAAAGTCAAAGCGTAAACAAAAAATGTAGTCACGGGGGCAGGTGATTAGTCACCTGCCCCCTTTTTTATTGTTAATAAATATTAAGTATGGGAGATTGATTTGAATTCATTTGTGTTAAGAATGATGCTTGGTGGAGTGCATAAGAGGAGGTAACTTAATGGGAAATTCTGAAGATGAAAAACAAGCTAGGGACGAAGAAGTGCGTAGGCGAATAAAAATATTTATGAAAAATTTTGAAGAAGGAAATATTCAAATTGATGCGAGTATTTTTCCGAAAATTGAAGAGAGTCTGCTGAAGATTAGAGTTGATACTAATGGGGAAATCGATCTCGCAACTGTTGACGGTAGAGTTAGAGTTATGGCGTTAGCAATAACTGCAATGCAGGATAGACAGGATATGAAAAAATCAATGTCTTTAGCAGAGATACAAAATTTATACTTTGAAATTATCGAGAAAAATTTCTGTCATTTTTATGAGGTGATGATAAAAAAAGGGTTGAATCCACACAGTGTTGGAATGTCGTTGATACAACAGCAAGATAGTGTTGAGGAGATCATGCGTGGTATGGATGGGTTCCTTGAAATGATAAATGAGTTTTGGGATCAGACTGGAGAAATAGCTCAGGCGCATGTTGAGGATATGAGCAATAGTAAACTTAAAGGTATATTTGGGGGCGATTTATTTCCAGATCAAAGTAGTAATATTGCATCCAAGTGTGGGATATATATTGATACGATTGTACTACCTGATCCGTTTTTAAGATCTCACCTGATTTTTAGTACTTCATCTAGAGAAGACAAAGTATATTATCTTGTGAAACATGCGATGAATATACTGCAATATAAGAAAATGGCTTGTTTGGAGATTGAACAGCCCATTGTTGTAGTTTTGCCTGATTTTACTGTTTTGCGTGAAGATGAAATGAAATTTGTGCAAAAAATAAGTGAAGCAGATTCTTTAAATCATGCAAATAAAGTGTTTGGTAGAAAATTCAACTCGTCTGCTGAGTTGATGGAATATGCAAAAAAGTTGGGAACTATAGATGCAGTAATTGGCGCTATAAAAGATGAAACTCGGGTTTTATTTGATGCGGAATGGGATGTTGACATTAGAGGTCAAATTGAAGGGGCTATGGATGGTCGTGAAGCGAAACTTTTGGGAACTAGACATCCCGGAATATTAGTTGCTGCGCAATCGATTGGTAGGATGACAGTGAGTAATGAATTGATGATTAAAGCTAGTCAACTGAAGGGGACTCCTATAATAGATGCTCCAACATCATGGAAATATTTTGTGTGGAAAATGGAATATGATTCAAATGGAGTTGAGCAAAAAACGGGACTGAAAGATCTTCATGTCGTCCGTGGGCTGCAAGGATTGGGAGATAACCAAATGGAATGGTTGGGGAATGTTCCGCCTGATGCTTTAATCGAAATGAGAAAACAAGGGGCGATAGATGAAATAAGAAATACATTGACTGAAGGTATTGGTGAAATCGTTAGGATCAATCCAGCTAGTTTTAATAAGAGCCGCGATAAAATACTTGAAAATATAATAGTTGCATTTGCAGATCACAAGCAAAAGATCAGAGAATTGCGCGAAAAAAAGTGGAAGTTTGCAGGGAAAGATATAGGGTCCTGGTTTGTTACCGGATCGATGGCGGTTACAGCGGCATGCACTGGAATGCCGGTGTGGGGAATTGCTGCGTTTATTGCTAATCAGGTTATGGATGCGCCGAAGTTGAAAGATATTCCAAAATCGTTTAAAAAACTTGTTGAAGAAGATGAGAAAAATAAACGATCACCAGTAGGTATGTTGTTTGATGTAAGCAAACAAGAAAAGAAGTAGTTTTTTAATAAAAATATATAATACTATTCTAAACAAGTGTATGTTGATCTTCAAGTGAGGAAACCATGTATCAGAAAAAAACAGGTTTGCAGCGCTATGCCATCTGGTTGGAATATGACGGCGCGGCTTTTGCGGGATTTCAGTTCCAGAAAAAAAAAGTAACCGTCCAATCCACCTTGGAGCGGGCGATTACCTTTCGCTTTCATGAAACTTGCCGTGTGGCTGTGGCCAGCCGGACCGATGCCGGTGTGCATGCCAAAGCCCAAGTGGCGATTTTTGATATGGCCTATGCCATTGCAGCAGAAAAACTGGGTCCGGCGCTTAACAGCGCGCTGCCGGTGAGCGTGAAAGTATTAAGTGCAAAGAAGGTTGCGCCTGACTGGGAACCGCGCAAGCAATCCATTCAAAAAATTTATGCCTACCTTATTTATGAGCGTCCCATCGTATCTCCTTTGCAGCACCAGCGGATGTGGCAGGTCATGCAAAGGCTTGATTTGGCAGCCATGCGAAGTGCGGTACGTCATTTGATTGGGAAGCATGATTTTTCATCTTTTCGCGCTTCCGGTTGTGCTTCCAAGCATGCGACGCGCGACCTCGAAAAAATCAGTATCACGCGTAAAGGCTATGTCCTGACCCTGCGTTTTTTTGGTAATGCTTTTTTATATCACATGGTGCGTAATCTGGTGGGCACACTGGTCGAAGTGGGCAAAGGGCGGCTTAAGCCAGGAGAGGTAAAAATAATTTTGCAGACACGCAACCGGAAAAAAGCCGGCCCCACCGCGCCCGCCTGCGGACTGTACCTCGAAAAAATTAAATTTAAAAACTAAAGAAACCTCACGCCAAGCCGCTAAGCTGCAAAGAAAATATTTTTAGAATAAATGTAAATTCATTTTTCAATATTAATTAGTCATCAGGATTTTATAATTGTTTCTAATTGGTTTTTATGTTTTATTTTTGTATTACTTGGCATCTTTGCGTCTTGGCGTGAGGTTCTTTTGAGATTTTATTTTTTTTTAAAATATCCATTTATTTTTATGGTTTTTTTACCGATAATGATTCCATGATTATTCAAACCCTCGCCGAATATGCAGGCCGTCATTCATATCATAAATATCAGGACACAGAGCTGGCAATTGCGCTGGATTTAATCCGCGCGCACCGTGCCCTGATACTTAATCTTAAAGCCATTTCCGAGGCCAAGCTTTCTTTGGAGACCATGCTGCATGCATTGTTGATTTTTTCTGAGGAGAACCATTTTATTAAATATGATCCTTGGGATGCGACCATTCGGATCAAGCAGTTTCCGGAAGCACCCCAGCTGGTTTTTCAATACAATCCCTTCCGTGATCCAGCCAACCGGCATGCGGATGGGCAAAAGGCCAAAACCACAACCGGCCAAAAAACTGATTTTTTAGATTGGGAAACTTTTCCCGCCAGTGAGCACTATTTAATCTGGGCGGCGCCCTCGGGACGGCAGTACGGACTTTTAGTGCAACCCGCACCGATTGTTCCCAGCCATTTGATCATTGCATCTTTGGATGAAAATCCTGCAACCGGCACCCACTTTGATCAGACGTTGTGCTCTTTTCAAATGGAGGACATGCATGCATTGCAGGCAGTGCTTTATTCACTGGGTTATGCCATGGGATACAATGATAAAGGCGCCGGTGCCTCGGTGAATCATTTTCATACGCAGGCGATTCCCAGAAATTATCTTCCGATCATTCGGCAGTACCAAGCGGGGAAGCTGAGTATATCCGAGACCAGGATGGATAAAAACGGTGTTGCTTTGAAGCTTATTCGGGCGAACGACAGCTATCCGGTCAATGTGGTTTTGCTTGAGTCTGATCAGATTCAACCGTTGGTGGATAAAAAAATCGAAGTGTTGGCGCAGTTCCAATCAGAAAAAATTGTTTTGAATACTATTGGCTGGGAACACGCTGGGCGCTGGGTCGAGGCTTTTTTTCCTCGCGGCCAGGAGGCCTTGATGGGTAATGCGTTTAAAGCCGGTTATGTTGAGATGGGCGGGATGTTGGTTATTCCCAATAAAGCGCTTTTTGAGAGTATCAAAGAACCTGCGACAGGGAAGAATGCTTTATCTGAAGCGGGCTTTTCTTTGGAACGTTTTGAGCAATTATTACCCAAACTTATATCTATTTTTGATTGATTTTCTTTTTTTCCCTACTTCAAGCATGATAGTGCCAGCCACTCTTCTCTACTTTTCTCTAAGATTATAAAAGTTTTTAAACTTTGCATCTTTGCGTGAGGCCAAAGATGGATTTTTGTTTAAATCTTCATTTGTTTTTCAATGATTTTCGGCGTTGCAGGGTAAAATTTTCCGAAAGTAAATTAAAGGTTTGTTTTATGGGTGTATTATAATTATTTTGTAATGTATAATCAAGAAGCTCGTGTTTCAAAATAGGACGTCTGTTAGTTTAAGCTTATTTTATAATGAAAAAAATAGTCAGGTGGTATAGGAATTGAACGTTTCCTGTGATATATTTAGAATACTTCATTATTTATGATAAAGGAATGCTTTAAAAGGAGTTCGTGCATGTATCGAATGGATGAGAAGCCATTCCAATCAAAAGTAAGAATATTTTCGTTTTGGCAGTCATCTGCGGCTCGAAAAGGTATCCGGGCGCTGGCATTGCTGATTACGTTGACATTTGTTTTTCCTTATCTTACCTGGGCATTTGAGAATCAGACCTTTTTAACCGGATTGTCCACGGTTTTTTATCGCAACCAACCGATTGAAATTCCTAAAAAACTCGGGACCATTTCCCGGGTGATTCAGGGCCAAAATCAGGTTGTGATTCATATCGAGGATTTACATTGCAATTATGAAGTGCAAATGAATATTGCCAAGATGATCCGGCTATTTTCAAAAAAACTAAATTTGCATCTGGTGGCGGTGGAGGGAGCGGCCCGGGAAGTGAATGTGCGCAAGCTTGCGTCATTCCCGGAAAAGCTGGTACGCAAACAGGTTGGCAATTACTTTATGCAGCAGGGCAAAGTAACCGGCGCGGAATATTATGCCGCCCTGGCGCCTGAAACAGTGACCCTGGTCGGGATTGAAACACCGGCCCATTATCAGACCAGCCGGGAAAAAGTCGCTGAATTTCTAAATGATGAAAGTCAGGGGTATGTATTTGATTTAAAAGATGCATTCCAGGAATTGAAACCATCGGTCTATTCCCCAACGCTGGCCAAACATGATCACTATCGCAGCGGGTTTATTGCCGGGCGTAAATCCCTTTTAGCCTACGCGGTCTATCTTTACAAATCCGGATTGAAAATCGGTTTGAGTATGCAGGCGTATCCCAATGTGAAGGTCTTTGTTTCCAAACGACTTAATATTTTCCCGCTGGAGGCGGACGCCGACCAGCTTTATTTTGAGATTGAAAAACTGGAAAAACAAGTTCGCGCACCTTTGTATAGCAATGACCAAGAGCAGGAACTGGATCATCTCATGTCCCGGTTGGACGTAATCGAAAAATTACTTAGCATTTCCGCCGCACCTGAGGATTTGAAACTTTTTAGAAAGCAGCGGACATTTTTCCGCGTAGATCGTTTTGTGGAGTACATCGCAAAAAATGATCCTACCGGGAATTTGGAAACGGGTTTTGAGATTTATCGTTTGGATGGTTATTTACGTGAGGTGGAAGCGTTTTATAGTCTGGCGGATACCCGCAGCCATGCATTTGTGGAAAACACCCTGCAACAGATGAAAAAGCACAAAACCGGTATTGCGGTGATGATTACCGGTGGATTTCATAGTCCGGTCATGCAGGCGGCATTTCAACAACAGGGAATTTCTTATGTAAATGTGAAACCGCGCTTAAGCCGGCCTGACCTGGTCAATCCCTATTTTGCTTTGCTGCGTAACCGGAGCACGGCGATTGAAAAACTGTTGGCGCAAAACCAGGATATTCTGGCGTTGCCGACCATTTTCCCGCAAGGTGAGGGCCGGGGCGTTGCGTTTGAAAACAGTCAACCCAAACGGGTCAAGACGTTTTTGAAATTATTGGATGTGACCCTCAAGCAGGGATTGATTGCATCATTGATGCGCCGGGGTGTGGAAGGTTTGGGCGCGGTTGAGAGTGAATACCTTCAGGAGTTACGTGCCTATACGGAAAACAATGAAAAAATTAGTATTGACTGGGAGCGGGCTGCCGCCAGTCCGTCTTCACAGACGTTTTTCCTGCCGATGCATAATACCGGTTTTACCGTCGTGATTCGCAGACAAGGCCGGAAAATTCAGGGTGAATCCCTGGCTACCTGGGATTTGGGCAATGCGTATGAGATTGCGATGTTTGATCAGACAGTTGCCGAGCAAATGCAGGTTCAATTGCTGCGTGAAGAAAGTGATTCTCTGCGCGGGACCCTGGTGCGGCTGGCATTGCTCAACAGTCCGGTGGCGGCCTTGATTACCGGCAGCAGTGCCGCGATGGTTCGGGACAGGCGTTCGCTGTTCGCGATGTGGCAAACAATCCGGAGCAGTACGGCAATGCGCGGACTGGCAACGGTTTTAGTTCGGGCGGCGTCCGGTCTGGAGCAAGTTAGCACCCGGCTTTTGGTATTACGCAATCAGCCCCGCGTTATTCTGGGCACGGCTGCGGTTGCGGCATGGCTTGGCAGTCTGGCAATAGGAAATCCGGTGTTGGGCAGTATGATATTTTTATCCATGTTGGCGCTGGACTGGCAGTTCAATCAGACCGGTTGGCCGCAGTTGGCAGCTGTCGCGCCCGGCATTCAGGGGATGACAGTTGCAATGCAGACGATACTGCAGCCCTCGGCAGATACAGGAATTATCCGGATGCAGGGAGACCTAAGTAGTTCCGGAAAATCGGGTGCGGTTGCTTCCGGTCCTGAAACCGCCTTCGTTGCCAAACGCACCATTTTGCTGCGAAACAAAAAAAATACTTTGGCGGAAATAACGGACGCGACCCGGAGTTTGCTGGAGCTCATCCAGGAGCAGTATTTACCGCAAACGGAAATCAGAGGGACCGCAAACCTTCAGCCGATTAATTTACATTTATTGAAAATACTGGTTACGCAAATAAATACTGATTTGCAGAATCCGGAAAAATTTTCTGTAGAACAATTTCAGGACAAATATTTTGAATACGTGGAAATGCTTGCCAATTTGCTGCATAGTCAGGCTTGGTTGTCGCCGACCTATGCAGGCTCGGCGGTCATGGAGAGAGGGTTGCTGCAAGGGGACCGATATCCGGTCCGGTATGAGCGTGAAGAATTGAGCCCGTTCCAATTGGAAAGCTCTTTTTTGGCAGGAATTTTTCCAGGTGATTCCCGCCTGCTGTTCAGAAACGGAAAAATACTGATATACGATCTGGCAACCGCCCTGATGGCTAATATGCCAAAAAGCGCGGCTGCTTATCGGCGTGCTTTTTACATCTCTCCTAAGCTTCCATCGGAGTTTAAGATCAGTTTGAAAAGAATGTTGGGTGTTTCCAAAAAAGCCGGAGATCAACTGCTGACGCCGGAGACTTTTGGGAAATATAAAAGTATTGTTATCAGTGCAGACGATCTGGCAGATGGTGAATTACTGGATCAGATGACCGCGTATAACCGGGAGCATTCGGCGTTTGCGGATAGAATAGTAAGTGTTGTTGTTTATTCCAAAACCCGGATAGAGCTTTTGCCTGAGCAAAAGGCTGCTTTGCAGGCGGCGGATATCGATTTTTTTGAGGTTTATAATTTAAATAAACTATTGCATATACCGGCGCGCCGGGCATCGGGGACAGCTGTTTTGGTCAGTCATTTTGCTTCAGAAACCCGAAAAAAAACCTTGATCCAGCAGTTGCTGAAGAATCGCAAAGACGGCAGTAATATTGACAGCTATCTTAATTGGTATTTGTCTTTGCTCGCCGGTAAAACCCAGCAGGCCAGCCTTGATACCAGTTATTATCCAAATACCCAGGAGGTTATTCATCGGCAGACGCTGATTAAAAGAACACCGGAATTGCTGCAGAAGTATATCAGTTTGCATCGACAGATGCAGGCGCTCGCGCTGCGTCCCGGGCTTGCCGGCCGGCTGTACCAAGTGGTTTTACAGCGCATCCAGGAGCACATAGGACTCTTAAAGACATTTAACCTCCGGGGGCCGCCGCCGACCGGGGATGCGGCGCTGAATAAGTGCCGAGATAGTTACAGTGAATACCGGACGCTTATGAAATATTTGGCCTACTTTCAATTGAATAGCCTGCAGAGTAAAAAAAATCGGACGGATATGGCCCGCAGTAGTTTAGAAGAAATGGAAGTACGCCTGAATAAAATGAATACACCGGTAAAGTTGTCCGCCGGTGGTCACTTACCTCAATCCACCTTGGTTTTTTCCAGCGGGATGGCTGCGGTGAAAATCCTTCGGCATTTTTTAAGCATCCAGCCGGGGGTTGCGGGCCGGGAAGCGGGAATTCTTTTAGAAACGAATATTTATTACGAAATCAGCAGTCTGCTTAAAAGCGGCGCCGGGGTGCTGCAGCCTATAAAAGTCGTTGACTATAAAGATATTGACGGGTTGGTGAAGCTGGCGGCCGGCGGCGGGTATTCCGCATTGTTTTTGGACCCGGTGGCCAATGCCATGTCCGCGTTTAATAATAACCGGGCTGATCTTCCTGTGGCGGATTATCAATCGCTGCTGCACCGGTTGGCTGGTTTGACATATTCTGAACCTTTTTATTTGATGATTGATACCAGTTTGTTTGGACCGGTTTTTCAGATCGAACCTTTCCTGCGCAAACTGAATGTTCCGGACAACTTGCACTTCGTACTTTATTCCAGCCTGCAAAAACACCATCAAGATCACCGCGAGTATTCCACTGGGGGTATGTTAACCATCATCTCACGCCGCGTAGACCAGCATCAATCAGCGGTACAAGGTTTGCGGTTGGCACGTGATACCCTGGGACTGCGTCCCAATTTCCTGGAGGGCATTCTGTTGGCGAATGCGCTTCCGTCCGGCAAGGTGATCGGTGATTATGTTGCCGGAACAATGGCCAATGCCCAACAACTGGCTGAGCATATTGCGCAGGAACTGACAACCTATCCGCTGAATGGACAGGTTGTTCATCCGACATTGCCCTCTCATCAAGATCATGCCGTATGGCAGGCCAATCAAACCCCCGGGGTTCCATTTGTGATGCTTAAACTTGGTTTCCGGAAAAACAAAATGTTTATGGAAATGCTCAACCGCAGATTGGTGCGTGCCGGGATTGTGATTCAGGCGCGGGATAGTTTTGGTTTTTCTAATTTAACCTATACTCATTATTTTCCGGGTAAAAGCGATGAGACGATTCGTTTCAGCCTGGCACCCTATGCAGTTGAGGAAATGGAGAAAATTAAAACAGCCTTTAGTTCGGCGTTTCAGGAATTGGATGAGCAACGGAGGTTGGGATATCCCGGACCCTATAGCCGCTATCTTTCCTTGCCGGGCGCACTGGGTTCCCTAACAGCCGGACTGGGTATGCTGGCGTTGGCTTGGGTATTTCCGTTGGCATTGGGATTGGCATTGCCGTATACGATTTTTGCAGCTGCCAAACTGCGGGTCGCTTGGCGGGAGTGGCAACAGCTTGAAGTTGCCGACAAATCATGGCGAACGCCGGTAGCGTATTACAATCCGGCCACCGGTCAGATATTCGACCGTAATCAAAAAATCATTATTGATGGTTCGCCGATTGTCATTGCGCATGAACGCTATGCGCATCGCTGGGCGCAGCATCTGCTGCGGCTGGTCGGGATGGATACCAGTCTTCCTTTTTATGCGGTGACGCCGCGAATCCGTTTGCTCCAAAATTTGCTCCAGGAATTGCTGGCCCATGCGCTGGATTTTATTGCGCTGCCTTGGGCGCTGCGCGACTATGGCCGTCCCTTGCCGGATGTGACAGTCAGCTTTTATGGAAAAAGTTATCACACCCGGGAGATTATCCATCTCTTTGAACGCGGCCTGGGATTGGGCGGCATGATCTTTGAAAAATTGACGCCGCAGATCCAAAAACAAGTGCGGCGCCGTATCAGTCCGGGTGCCTGGGCGGCTTATCAATATGAGAAGTTTGTTGACCGTCATTTGCAGCGGATCAATCAGCAGTATTTAGGCGGGCTTTCCGGGAGCATGCAGGAAAAAAGATTACAGGAGAATTCCCGCCTGAGAGAAAAGGTCTTTGTGATTGGCAGAGAACGCCTTATTACCGCTCACGGTACGAGCGCACTGGGGAATGGGTTGACCAATCTTATAAAAATTATTTTAGATGGAAAAATTGATTTTACTCCGGGCCGGGAGACGGCCGGGGCTTTGGACCGGGGGGAGAGCTCAATTGCGGCCGGAGTTTGGGGGCCGCAGTTTATTCTGGTGGGATCACCCCTGCGAGTGCGTTATTGGAATGGTATTAAAAACCACCGGGCGTATCTTGTGCAGGATTCTATTGATCGGAATATTTTACTGGCATTACTGGCGCAGGCCGGGGAGGACGGATTGCTGTCCAAGCGCCGGGCGCAACAGGTTCGTTCGCGTATTATGACCTATGCTGAATTTATTGCTCAAGCGGAAAAAGGTGTGGTGCCCGGTGAGACAATGACGGTTGGTGAACGGTTGGCACGTTTAAGCACCGGCAAAAAAATAAGTTTATTTAGCCTGCTGGCTTTGGTTGCCGTGCGTGTGATAAGCGGCGAATCATTGTCCCTCGCTTATTTATTTGAATATGTCAATTTGGATATGCCGCTTTATTTAAGCGCCGGTATTTCTATTTTCGGTTTGAAAGGTGCCAAGGGTCCGCAAGCATTGGAAGCCGGCCGGCGCTATCTTATTGAATACCAAGGACCGTTTAAAATCCAGTTGGGGGATAAAAACGGGCAGGAATTGGATGTGGTCGCCTACCGGGATTTGCCTGATTTACTCAAACCTTTTTTCAACAAAAATGTTCCTTATATAATACTTGACCCCCATCAGCAGGATATGCACTCCGGGTTTGCCGGTCTGCGTCCGGGAAAGCCGGTCAAAATCGGGACCGGCCTGCCCAATCGTTTTACTTTGCCGGATGGAGTTTCGCCTGTGCATGTGCATCTGGAAACTTTTGCCAACGGACAAATTATGATCCAGGACCAGTTCAGTACCGGAGGGACGTATGTATTGGGTGCGGACCGCATGGACGGTTATGCGCAGGATGAACGTATTGTTCAGGCAGAATTGGCCTGGCGCCACTTTATAGAACACGGCATCATTGTCAATAAACCGGGCGGTGGCTATTTTGTCAACCGGACCTGGAAACCTGATGTTGGCAGCGATGCCGTTGCCATGCTGGATGCCTATCAAGATTCGCGGGAAGCTTTGGAAGGCGCCCGACAGGTATGGAAACAGGTGCAACAACCGGTTAGTTCCCGGCAGATGTTTGAGACGGGGAAAAGGGAACCGGCACAATTACTTGCCTTGGCTGATAATTTTGAAAATCTTTATGAACGTCTGCGGGAGCTTAATCCCGATGTGAATGGACTGGATGCCGAAGCATTGATTAACATGATCGGAATGGTGCGCACCGGCAAGGCGCCCATGACTGTGTTTACAAGTCTGGAGGGAACGGAGCTTGCCGGTTTATCCTCTATTGTGAGTAAGTTGCAAAACCGGGAAGAGGTGATTCCTCAAGTTTTGGCGGAGGTTAATACTTTTCAGCAGCTTTATGCTTTTTTAGAGACGCAAACCGGTAATTACCGCGGCAAGACCGGACCGGAATGGCTCGAATTGGTTAAGCAGGTACGCGAGGATATGCTGACGCCCAACTGGATCACTAATGGCCAAGACACGCTGTTGAAGGGTCTGCGGGATATGGTAATGCGGCTTAAGCAGGCGGATGCTCTTAAATCAGCGCAATGGGAAAAAGCAGTACAACTTGGTATTGTTACCCGGATTCCGGGGACGTCATCGGATTATTTTGTCATAAAGAATTGGCACCCGGGTATGACTATTGATTCACGTCGCATTACCCAACAGGTTAGTTATCGTATGGATGCATTCGATTTGGCATTGCCGATTTTGGAAAGGGCTGCCGGCCGACCCGCTGCGGATGCTTTTGATCCGCAGCGGGGACAACCGTTGAGTTTGCCCGGCAGTCTGATGGCACTGGGTATGGGAGTGGGCCTGCTGGCCCTGAGCATGGCAATGCCGCTGGTAGGTGCAGTGGCCTTGCCCTATAGTATGATGGCGATTGCAAAACTCATGACAACCCTGCAGGAATGGCGCAAACTTTCGCCTGCAACCAGAACCTTTACCACGCCGGTGGCCATGTATGATCCCAAATACGGTGCGATTAAAAATCACTTGGGTCAGACGCTGGAAAATGCCCATTGGATAATTTTGGCACATGATCATTATGCGCATTCATGGGCCAAGCAGCTCTTGAAAAGGTTGGGGATTGACATCAACCGTTTCCCCACCAAGAGTCTGCGTTTTTATGTGTTCAATGTTATTATCTGCGAGGTCATGGCGCATTTCTTTGACTTTATGGCAGTGCCGGTCGCATTGGCGCGCTATTACCGGGCACCTAAAAAAAATGTCTATACAATTCTGGGCGTTTTTGGACTCTTGACGCTGGCCGCCCTTTTTGTCGTGATTCCCACGCTGCCGGTTTCGCTGCCGGTAATGGCGATGGTAGCGGCCGTGTTGGTGCTTAATATCATTTTTGTGCACAATTTGACACCGCTTATGCTGATGAAACCGAAAAGAGTAGGGATTCTTTCCGCACTCATGGGCGGGTTGGATGGTGTCAGCCTGGAACTGGAAAAAATCGTAGAAGTGTTGAACCGGACCGGGCATTCGGTTGTAGGTCTTTCTGCCAATGGTAATGCAATTGCCGCAGAGACTGAGAGCATTGGAGGTGCGTCATTTGACAATCTGATCAATCAGTTCATTTTATCCCAGGCGCTGCCGGATTTTCCGCCGGAAAAGAAATTTTATTATTTGCATCAAGCGTGGTTGAAAAAGCAGAAAAATCCCGGGTTTGATACGGCAAATTATATCCGGCAATTTATCCCCGGCCAAGAACTGCTGCCCCAAGATAATGTGGAAGCTGCCGAGATGTTGCTGCAGCGGGAGAGTGAACGGATCAAACAACAGATTTTGAAAATTGTCGATGCGCGGGGTTTGGATACGCTCATTTTGGAAAACACCAATACCATTCCGTTTCAGTTTCCGCTGGCGGAGGCGATGGTCAAGGTTGCGCAAGCACGGCCTGATCTGCATATCATTAACCACAATCATGATTTTTATATGGAACGGCGCTGGGCGGAAAAGCGCGCTCCGTTTATTCAAAAATATCTGGATCGGGGCTTTCCCTTGCAAGGCGGCAATGTCACTAACAATGTGATTAGTAGTTTTGCCATTCGGCTGCTGCGTGAACACCGGGGCATGAAAGCGTTTGAAATCTGGCCCAATGTGATGGATTACAAAGAGCGGGTCCCGGATATAAGCCCGGAATCCATGCAGGATATTGCGCAGCGGCTCAACTTGAAGCAGGATGATATTCCGGTTGTGCTGCCGGTCCGGATTGTTGAACGCAAGAGTATGGAGATTGCGGTTTATCTGATGAAGGCGCTTAAGGATAAACGGTACAAATTGATTATTACCGGATTTGAAACAGATACGGACCAGCGGTACAAACAATCAGTGAAGGCCTATATCGATGACCTGGGTGTGGGTGATCAGATTATTTTTATGGAAGAGCAGGAACAGGCAGCCATGGGCATTAAGCCGGGCTGGAAGGGCACGAAGCGCCTGGTCAGTCTGGAGGAAATGTATGCGTTTGCCCGCCGGCGGGGTGGATTTGCAGTGTATTCCAGTACGAAAGAAGGTTTTGGCAATGCGTTGCTGGAGGTCGTGCATGCCGAATTACCGTTGGTCGTGTTTCCGTATGCGGTTTACCAATTGGATATTCAACCCAAGGGTTTTGAATTCCTGCAGTTTCCTTTTATAGAAAATTCCGACCAGATCAGTTCAGCAGATTTGCAGGTTGCATTGCAGCAGGGAGAAATTCAAAAAGGAATCGAGCAGGTCGCGCAGGAAGTGAAAACCAAGTTTTCCAACCGGGTCTGGGTTCGGCGCAACGTGAAAAAAAACCGCGTGATCGCAGCACGGGAATACTCCTATGAGAAATTAGACGAACTGGTGGCGGAAGCCTTGCTGCTGACCGAGGCGGTGCAGCAAAAGGCGGGTGTACTCCGGTCGGTTGCTGCTAGATCTTTTAATGCCCGGTTATTGCGTTTGTTTGGCTGGGAACAAGCGCGTACTTTGGCAGGCCGGGCATGGATCAGCGGCTTGTATTCCCGGCTGCGACCGAGCTATCAAGAGCGAGGACTCAAGAGGAATTTACAGCAGCTGCAGGTCTGGTTTTTGACACGGTTTATGACGGAAGACCGTTTGCGCATGATGCTGCAATCACCCCAGCGGCTGAAAAACATTACCGGGCTGATTGCGGCTCAGGCACTGTTTCAGAAAATGGCGCCAACCCAGCGTGAAGAGATCATCCGCATGCTTCGCTCGCAATTGTTGTTTCATAAAACCTCTTTTGAAGTCATTGCATTGACCCGTAATTTGCTTGCGGAGTGGGTTGCCAATCCGGTTTATCAAGCACTGGTGACAGAGCAACAGCGGAATGAAATTGCGGAAAGTTTGGCCCAACAGCCGTATTTTGGACATGTCAATATCACCACGTATCAGAATCGTTTGAAACTACTGTATAATTTTTTGACCACGGATACATCCTTGCGTACACTTTTGAAAAAAGCGGACGGGGTGGTGGTGAAAGATGTAGGCCTGGGCGGCCCGGAGGCTTATCCGACAGATGAACTGACCCGCCGGGTCAAGCAATTAAACCCCCACAACCAGGTTATCGGCATGGATGTCCTGATCCCGCACACGATGTTTTATGACACCCTTTCCGGTGCGGTGGCTTATTTTGACGCCCAAGGCGGGTTCATGGGTGCATGGACGCAGGAAGGTTTTTTTATTTATTCGGAGAAAGATGTTGCGACCATGGCGGAATTGTATCAGCTGGAGCAAGCGCAGAAATTACCGGGTCGTTATCAAAGTACAGTGGAACCTTACCAGCGGTTTTCCGAAATGAGCGGCTACGAAGTTGTTGCGGGATCATTTGGGGTTGGAAGGATGGCCGACATCACAATCTGCATGAATACAATGTATATGTATGCTACCCAGGAGGCGCTACAGATTTCGCAGCTGGGGAAATGGACCCGTCCGGGAGGGTATGTCCTGGTGGGTGATTCGATGGATGATCGTATTATATTCATACTTTATCAGAAAACACAGGCGCAGCACCTCAAACCGCTTAAACTTATTTTACTTAAAGGCAGACGCCGCTATGAGGCGTCTCTGGAAGAAAACATCAGTCAGCAAGAAGTCGCCGGCAGACGCGAGGCGCTTTGTCACCAAGAACAACGGGCCATCAATCAGCGGGGGTTTATTTTATCACCCCTGGTTGTCAGCTTGGCAGGGCTGTCTTTGTTTGTTCTCACGGTTATGTTTTTGGGAAGTGTGTTTTACGCGGCGGTGATCGGGGTGGGCGGGGCGGTTCTGGCATTGGGAGCTTTCTTTTTATTGAAGCGTATCAGGAATGCTGCGCAAGCCGATAAGAATCGCCCTGCGAAGGAATGGGGCTATATTTTTAAGACTGCGGTGCGTGAAGCGGACAGACAGCGTATCATCCGTGCCGTGGAGCGCGGGCGAATTTTGACCAAGGCGGTTGGCCGTGCTTTGCGTGGACAGAAAAAAGATTTCCAGATTGGACCGGTGGTGAATGTGACGTTCATCGGCGCCGGGGCTTTCAAACGCGCCTATCGCGTTCAAGTGCCGGTTATGTTTGCGGATGGAACGACCCGGGAGTTTGATGTCGCATTGAAAATTCCGCGTTCCGTCATTGGCCGGATTGCCATGCTCCAACCCCGGATTTGGCGGCACTGGCTGCGCGGTCATGTAAATCTGCCTGCCTACCATTTTATCAGCCAGGGTGTGATTGCTGAAGCCTATGTGCATGGTAACCGGTTGGATGAAATCGAAACCAGCAACAATGGGGATGGCCGGCCGGTTGCCCGTATTGCCGTCAACGCTTATTTAAGTGTGCTGGAGCATTTGAAAAAAGTATCCGGCCGCAACTGGTTTATTTTTGATCCGAAGCCTGAAAATATGATTCAGCCCCGGCAGCCCGGCGCAGAGCCGGTTTTGATCGACCGGGACGGACTCCTGCCCACGCCGCTGCCCAATCACCCGTTTACACTCCTGGTATATTTTTCAGCATTCTACGGTGAAAAGCGTTTGGGTATTACTCGCTTCATGCAGGGGCTGCTCTCGCCGCTTATACTGTTTACCGCACCGTTGATCGCCTATTTTGTTCGGCCAAATCAATCAATTTTTGCAGGTGTCCTGGATGCATTGGGTCCTGAAGCCGGACGTGCCTATTTGGAAAAAGCCCGGCAAAGCCGACGCTTCCGTTTGACGGCGCGCAGTGCTTTTTCCAAAGGACTGGATATTTACTTACAGGAACAAATCAACGCGTATAAGGCGCCGGTGTTGATCCAGGAACAAAAAATAGAGGTTGTCGGGGATGAGAAACCGGCGGGGAGATTGCAGGTGTCCGCCTTGCAGGCCGCGGTTTCGGCAGTGGGAGTGATCGGCATCGCCGGAGTGCTTTCCATGTTTCTTTCGCCGGATAGTGCAGTGCAGATTACGGCAGTATGGAGTGTTGCCGGTACTTTGGGATGGCTGGTCAGCTATATTCCGAGACTTTTTTATATTACGAAACTGACGGCCTCATCAGCACCTGTATTGATGAACACAACCATTCATAAACAGATGTCGCTTTTACTGGAAGATATTGAACGCCGCGGCGGGCTGCCTGCCGGATACCGGCGGCCGGAATTATTTGTGCTGCCGGATCAGAACACAGGCGCCTGGACCTGGCAAGGCGTTAAAGTGGCCGGCGGGAAAAACGGGGTCATCGGTCTGCATGCGCGTTTTTTGGGTCTGCCGTATGCCATGCAACGGGCGGTCATGATTCATGAAATCTATGAGGCCCATCATAGGAACCATTTTTGGGCAAGCATGCAGGAACTGCGTTCCTACGTCAGCGGGTTTTTCCGCCGGTCAATTCCGGTTATTACTCGAGACCGGTTTTTTCAATACAACCGCATACAGCAGGGTAATTTTTCCAATGCATATTTAGGAAAGTATGCAGGTAGGGAAGGTGTGTTTATCATCACTAAAGAAATGGATCCCTATCATGAGGATTATGATGCCCGGGTGGCAGCTGATACGGACGTACTCGCCCGGATTGGGACGAGCGTTCAAACGACGGTGCGGAAATATCATGCCATGCGCGGACTACGCTATCAAGGAAGGCGCATGGTCCCGCGTGTGTATGCCATGGTGGTCAATGATGCCGGTTATTTGGTGGGTTATCTCTGCGACCGTGTGCCGGGAGAACAGTTGGCGCGTTTGCTGGCGGCAGGTCGGTTGACGGAAAAACAATTGGAGCAAGTGAGCGGACAGTTAAAAGATCAATTGGAGATCATGCATAAAAAAGGGTTCACGCACGGTGATCCGCATTATGAGAATGCTCTGGTTGATATGGAAACGATGCGGGCTGCGTTTGTTGATTTTGTGCCCCAGACCGAGACCGATTCACCGGGCAACGACATGTCGATTTTTTCCGATTTGTTGGTGGCCAACAGCCGCTGGCTGCGCATGCCGTATGATGAACGCGTAACCATTTTTCAAAATCAATTTAATCAGATTGTGTCATTGGAAGCTGAGCTTGATGTGCTGCACAACCTGCAACGCGAAACCGGATATCAGATCAACGATGCCGCCTACCGGAAAGCATCCGCCAACCTGCGGAACGTCCTGGCAAGTATGAAATTGCATAGTGGCTCCATACAAAATACTCAGCTGTTGCTCTGGCAAATACGCCAAATAGTGGAATCTGAATTTTTGAAACTGCGTACCGGTTACACGCCTTTTCGAAGTGCGCTGAGTCAAAAAATGCCGGTTAAGATGCAGGTGTTACAGCAGTCTGTTTTGGAACAACTGGCCATGGTTATGAATTTTTGGGATGATTTGTTTGCCTTTGACCGTATTGCGGAGAAAGCCGTCCAACCGGCGCCGGCGCGGCGCCGGTTGGCTGTTTTGAATCGGGCTTACCGCCAAATCAGTCGAAACCAAATTGTGGATTTGGCAACTGTCCCGGGTTACCGGCTGGTGGATTATCTTGAGGCATTACTCGGTGTTACGGCGCCGTTGGTTCAGGGCGGCAACGGCACGGTCGCTTATTCCCTGGACAGTGATCCGATGGTGGAATGTTATACCGATGGTATTTTTACGCTGCAGCGCAACGGGCATATCATTTATATGGCGGCGGCGCCTTTTTTGGATTCCGGATATGTCCCGCAGGACAATCTGCTGCGTGTGCTGGAAAAAAAGACGATTCCCCGGTTGATATGGCACGGTCCTTCGCAGCAGCGCTATGCCATCATGGCGGCACCATCGCCCCGGGTGCCTGATGAACTGCTGGTGATTAGTCTGGACCGCGATGCCCAAACTGGAAAACATTTTACGCAAAAAATGATTCCGCGTTTTCGAACAGATATGCAGGCATTGCAAGTGCAGTTGGTCAAGAGCGGTTATGCGCTGACATTTCAATCCCTGGACCCGCGCGAAGATAATGCCATGCACTTTCATATGTACGCTGTGCCCACCCGGAATTTACCCTTGGTCCGTGCTTTGGACAAGGGACAACTCAAGTTTTTCGAGAGCATCGGGGCGTCCGGGTCTGTCCGTTTGGATCTCATGAGCAACCTTTTATTTAAAAACAATGACGGCCGGATTGTTTATCCGGCCAATGGATTGTTGCTTCGCAGTGCTGACTCGGCTTTGTTGGCGGATGCCGGGAAAGAGATGCTGCAAGAAATTCAGCTGTTGGAAACGGCCTATCACTCCTTGACCTGGCAGCAGCCGGACGGGACTTGGGCCATGCTTATGATGCCGCTGAAAACGTATCTGGCCGGTGAGTCCAAAGTCCGGGTTAATCCCTTGACAACGGCCGGTTATGTTGGTGTTGCGCCGGGAGATATTTACCAACAAATGGTAAAAACACCGGGTGCCGGTGCCCGCTATGTCAGCGATATTCTTCGGCAAAGTACAGCTGATTTTGCTGTATGCAGGAACATCGCTCAACGGATTGTCCCTGTATTGGAACAGGGAGCAAGGCTGCAACCATCGGCAGAGAAACCGTTGGAGATCACGGTGCCCATGCTCCCGCATCCAAAAAATATTGAGGGAGCCTATGCTGAACAGGCCAGTGTCAATGTGGAGCGCATGCTCCGGGTGCTGGGTGTGCCAAAAGGTGCGGTCGTGCTTAATATCGGCGCCGGACGCAATCCGCTTGTTTCAGAACAGTATCATGTTATCAATATCGACAATTACGCTTATACCGGTCTGGAGGATGGCCGGGTGGAATCCCGGGTTTTTATCGGGGATATTTACGCTCCGGGATTTACCCGCCGACTGATGGATACCCATCAGTTGGATGCCAAACCGGATGTGGTTGTTTTTTATAATATGCGGCGGTTTATGGATTTATACGGTCCGGTAAGCAGCAGCTGGGTGCTGCAAAATAAATCCATGCGGGACATCAACATTCAAGCTTATCTGAATCAGGCGGCGGATATTGTCCGGCCGGATGGATTGATTCTGTTTGCCCAGTTTATGGCACCGGAAGGCTATGAGACGGACGCGATTACTCAAGAGGCGATCGACCTGGCAGTCAAAGCCACGGCAGATATGGAGGATGTTACGCAGGCGGCGGTTCTGATCCGGAGTGGGGAGGAAAAAGCGGGACTCCCGGTCGCTGCGGTATTCCGGTCAACCCGGCAGGAGCAGGATTCCCCAACAGCAACCCGGGCACTCAAAATTTCACCACGGAACATTATTTTGGGGATAACCGGTTGGCTGCTCGTAAGTGTGTTTGCCATGCAGTTTTCGACGCATGCTGCGCTCACCACATTTTTCATGAGCGGAATCGGTCTGGGAATGATTGGATTGGCAGTGAATTATGTTCCGCGTTTATATTACGGATTCCGTCTGCTCAGCGCGACGGTTCCCCCGCTGGACCCGGCACACGTGAACACGCAGTTAAAGGGTTTGATTGAAGATATCGAGCGTCGCGGCGGCTTGCCGGAAAATTACCAGCGTCCGGAACTTTATGTCCTGCCAAAGCAAAACCTGGGATCAAAATTATGGCAGGGATTGCTGCTGGGACGCGGCGAGCGCGGCACGATCGGATTACATGCTAATTTTAATGCCCTGCCAATCGTTGCCCAGCGCGCTGTTTTATTGCACGAAATATATGAAGCCCACGGTTCGGGGCATTGGCGTGCCACCTGGCAGGAACTGACATCTTTTGTTCGCCGTCATGTTATTGCGCCTGCCCGGTTTTCCGGGGTTTTTCAGATCAGCCGTGATGATGACGCTATGTCCGAAAAGGCCGCCATGCAGTTCGCGCAATCAATAAACCGTGCGATTGCCAAAAAGGGGAAGGCAGTGGTTGGATTTGCCACCGGCGGCACACCGAAAAAAATGTATGCGCTGCTGAGGAACCATCCGGAACGCTATGGCATTGACTGGCGTAAAGTCCATACCTTTAACCTGGATGAATATGTTGGATTGCCGGCAGGTCATGAGCAGAGCTACCGGCGGTTTATGGAGGAACAGCTTTTTTCGCATGTGCCGATTCCAAGAGAGAATATTCAATTTCTTAACGGCATGGCCAAGGATCCGGCGGCGGAAGCCCGCCGCTATGAACAAGCCATACAAGCTGCCGGTGGCATTGATGTCCAGTTGCTGGGGATAGGAGAGAACGGGCATCTGGCTTTCAACGAACCGGGCACGTCCTTTGCTACGCGTACCGGTGTTGTGCAATTGAACGATTCCACGATCAATGCCAATGCGCGTTACTTTGACACCAAAGCCGAAGTCCCTGCGCAAGCGCTATCCATGGGTATGGGAACGCTCTTAGACGCGCGGGAATTAATTCTATTGGCATCGGGGGAAAAGAAAGCAGCGGTCGTGGCGCGCGCGTTTGAAGGCCCGGTGACGGAAAGGGTTCCGGCATCGGCGCTCCAGCTGCATGAGAAGGCACATGTGTTTATTGACCGGGCGGCGGCGAATAGCTTGCATCATTCGCCCGGCATATCCGCTGAAATACAACTGGATTGGGAACTGACGCAGATCAACACGACCCTCATGCCCCTGCGGAGTGTCTATGCCCATGTCCCGTTAATCCGTGATGTTCTGATTGCATTGCTCCGGCTGGAACTCAACACGGCAGGTGCACGGGAATACTTATTGGCTGAACTGGAAAAAATGAGTGACCGGCAATACGGTTACAGTCCGGCTTTTGTGATGGGCGGTGGCAGAAAATTCGATTTATTTTATGCCATTGAATTGGTAAAAGATTATTTTCGCCGGGGGCGGCCCGTGGTTCCGGAGCAGTACTGGCATGTCACACCGGATAAATTTGACGCGATGCTGGCCCGTGCTTTGCGTATAACCGGAAGGACGCTTACTATAGAAGAAAAAGCTGAGGCGCGCCGCTTCAATCGGGCCTTGCTTCAGATACCCTGGGCCATGCAGGATATAACCAATGATCCGCGCTATCCGCATATGTGCGGCCCGGCAGCGCAGATTATTATGCAGGTTTTACTGGAAAACGGGATTGTTCGGAAGAAATTTATTTTCGGGGAACATGTCGGTGTTGAAGCCATCGTTGCCGGATTTAAATTTTATGTGGATGGGACCGGGAATCACGTTGTTCAGCTGGATGACCGGCAAATTGCTCCGGTAGTCGTGCCGCTGTTGGATATTCCCGATAGTCCGGTGCTAAGCGCTGTCTACCCGGCAGAATATAAACAGCTGACGCGGGGATATTATTATGCGCCGGATATGCAGCCGGATATCGCGGAGGCTCTGCTTAAGGTGCGGGAGGTTGTTATTGAGCAACGTGTTCGCAAAGGATACCGCAGCACCCGATCGATCATACAGGACAGGACGGTGGGGGATCTGGTTTTTGAACCAGGTGATATAGAGCAAGGGGTCAGTATTTATACGCATCCGGAAACCGGGTTTGTACTTAAATTAGCTGCGCAAGCTGTTGGTGAAAATTATATCAAGCTGGCGGCCGAGGGCGGTGAGGGGCTGGCCCACACACGCCGGCTGTTGCCGCAAAGCATCCGCATCCCGGGAGGGAAAATATTTTTAAAGAATGCGGTTCTTCAGCAGGATATCCAGGATCTCGGACAGCTGTTGGAAATTTCAGTGGAAGCCGGATTGTTGGACCGGGCAAAAAATTATCTCCACGATTGGGCCGACCTGCAGATTAAATTATTCCGACGCGGACTGGTGGACAAACTGTTTACCGCGCAAGCAACACAGGCACAGAAGAAATTTTGGCAAAAAACCGGGATGAACCCGCAAGGCCAATTTGTGCATGCCGGATTTGAAGATCTCACCCGCCGGGCGGTCTCGAAAGCTGAAATTTTAAGCGCGGTCAGGCAACTGCCGCAGTGGTTTGCTGACGCCTATCCCGGTCAGGCACGCACCGAACTGCAAGTGTATTTGGCAGGCGAGCTGGTACCTTATTTAACTGCTGCATTTGAAAAGCGCCGGTTGGGTGATATCGCTATTCAGGCAGCCGCCGACGAGACGGTGTCAGCCAAACTTTACATCGCGGCAACGGATGCGAAACTGGACTGGATTGACCGCGAAAAATTATCAAGTATTTTACGCGAACTCTATCCGGGTGAATTGGCTGTGACCGAGATGACTTGGATAAGACCCGGGAAAGTGGCGCGTCTGGGTTTGGTGCACAACGGCCGGGTGGAAAATGTTTATTGTCGGCGTGAGGGATATTCACTTACGGCCCTGGGCATGACATTGCAGGCATTGACCGGTTTGGATGGGTTTACGATCCGGCGTTTGGGTGAAGACGGGATGGTCAGTGTGGATGCCGGGATAACGGTTACGGAATTTATTAAACTGGGGCACCGTCTGCTTGAACATGCCGGGGAGAATGCGGGATATCAAAAAATATTGGAAGCGTTTTTTGAACAGTTGAGCAGCCAGTTGGGTGTTTTGCTGGCCAGCCATGTTCTGCTGGCGTACCAAGACGGGGCGCCGCACAATGTGGTTGTCAAGGGTATGATGCAGGTCAAAGCCGCATTGGATCAAGGCAAGACCTATCAGGCGTTTGAAATTTTGCGCCAAATTGTTGAAACGCGTGATGTTAAATTGACCAATATTGATTTTGAGGTGAATCAGCTTTTTAATAATGTACCGGTTTCGCAGTGGAATTCATACGCCAAATATGTTTTGTTGCAAAATTTCAGAGACCAAATCGATATGGAACGTGTTTTGAACAGTTATGATTCTGCTTTTGATGAGGCGCGCAGCCGTCAGACAGAGGTGGAAAAGGCCATTGTTGATCATCCTGTACAGGGGCTAAAGCATCCGGCGGCAGTGGAAGGGGGTATTCGGCAGAGACTGTCACCTACCACGCAACTGCGGTATTTCCGGCGTTTGCTCCGGAGTATTTCGCTGCCGGCAGGAATAAAAAATCGTCTGGATGCCCTGGACAGTCCGTTCGACCTGCCGGATTTGGAAATTTCTTTTTGGGAAAAATATTTGCCTGGATTCCCCAAGCAGCTTCGGACATTGGGTGAAGAACTTATTTTCCGTGTCACGCCCATGTTGTTGTTCCATCTCGGTTTGATCACGCCGGTGACGGCCGCCATTGCGCTCACGGTTTTTTCCGCTGCATTTTTGTATCAGCACAAGGATAAAGGTTGGAATGTGCGCCAGTGGATAACCGCCGGGCTGATGACGACCCTGATCGCGCTGGTTTATTTTGGGACAGCTTATGGTTTGTCGGCGGTTGATTATCCGGTGGCCGGCGGTGTGCTGGCGTTTTTGGCAGCATCACTGGTGCACAGTTTTAATAACTGGTTGTCCGAGCGTTTTCCTGCTGTCTGGCCTGCGCTGGCACTCGGGGCTACGGGCCGGGGCAGACAGATGCTCAGCCGGGTTGATAGGGCAATGCAGCAAAAAGGTACGGCGGAAGCGAAGCATTTATTGCTGGTGGCATTGCGCAAGTTACATCAGAGCAGACCCCGGAAACTCATAGCATCGGCGCGCACGACTGTTTTACAGGCGATTGGGAGCATCTATGCCGACAAGGTGTTTTCGCCGCGATTGCGTTTGTGGCAACAGGGCTTGGCAGCATCCCGGCCGCTGGAACAGATTTATGCTGATCTGGACCGGCTGGATGGATTGCTGAAAAAAGACCCCAATGATTACTGGCCCATTAATTTGAATGACCTGGACTTTTGGAGCGAGGCGCTGGGATTCAAGCGGGTGAAGGCCGTCGGGGATGCGGGAAGTCCCCGCACCATCGGCAGCCGGTATACATTTGTCCGCCACATGTATGACAATAGCAATGTCAGTTCTACGGTTTCAGTTTACCAGGACAACCGGACCGGCCGGGAAGTCGTGGTAAAGACGATTACTGCGCATAAATTCTTTTTCATTTTACTCAAAGAGTATCTTTGGCTCAGTGATCTGGCGGAAACGGTTGCTGTGCCCCGGCTGCTGGAAGGCGGCATTTATAAGAGCGGTCCGAATAATGTGGATGTTTATTATATGGTGATGGAGCTGGTAGACGGTGAAACCCTGGATAGCATCATGGGGAATGAAAAATTGGCACTGGTGGATTTGGCAACGCTGACACGCGGTTTGTTGCGTGAGTATGCCCGTTTACAACGCCACGGGGTGCTGCAAATAGATGTTAATCCCGCCAACATCATGCTGCTGCGGGAAAAAGGCGGTCAAGCCTGGGATGTTGATTACAATCGTCCGGTCCTGATTGATTTCGGGTTTGCCATGCCCTTGCCGGAAAGCGGGATTGTCCAGTTGCTGCACTGGATTGGTCTGCCCCAGTGGCACCATCAGATGAATATAAAAGACGGTCGCTATACAGTGCGAAGTGAACTTGGGATTTTGGCTAAAATATTACTGGCCATACCGATGAAAAAACAGCTCGCGGTTGAGGAGCTTGAATTTCGCGATTTTTTATTTAAATTATCACATTTTGAATATGCTTCCGCTGAAGCGGCGTTGTTGGCACTGGAGGCCCATCTCCCGGAAACCATGCAGATTGCGGAGTCAGCTGCGTTGTTTCCGGATACAGTTTCGGTGGTTAAAGCGGCCAAAGACGATGCTGCGCTGCTTGCGAAGGATACTGCCCGGGAAGTGTTGGAGTTGATGCCAGATGCTTTTATGACCGGCACCGCTGTCATGCGCGCCGGACAATTGAAGACCTTGCTGGCACTATTGCAGCATGAGTCATTTGAGATTAAGGCACAGGCACGCGGGCTGCTGGATAGACTGATGACGGATACTGAATTGTTTAGCCGGTTGGACCTGAGTCAGGTGACGGCTGTGCGTACAGGGTTGGCGGATCAGCCGTATTTAGGGGCAATCAATATTTCCACTCAGCCGGGACGCTTGGGGCAGTTGAATTATTTTCTCGCCCGCCAGTCATCTTTGCGCGGGCTGTTGACCCAAGGCGGAAAGATAGTTATTGATACGGTCGGTATTGGCGGCCCCCTGCCCTATACAGTGGCTGAAATGGCCAAAAGGATACACGCGGTCAATCCCGAGGCTGAAATAATCGGGTCGGATATTTTAATTCCTCACTGGGTCATCACCGATCAAACCACCGGCCAGTTCGCTTATTACAACCAAGCAGGAGAATTGATCGGCGTTTTTACCCGCGATGGCGGTGGATTGACCAAGGACAGTGAACTCCAGCCCATGGCCGCGCTCTTTGATCAGGTCCGCGCCAAGACCCTGCCGGAAAATTACCAGGTGGAAGAAAATCCTTTTGAACAGTATGCAGCGGAAAATCAGTTTGCGGTACAAAAGGCAGCGTTTGGCAAAGGCATCAAGGCGGATATTAAAATTTGTATGAATGTGCTGTATATGTACGGCAGGCAGCGTACACAGATTATTGAGAACATGGGACGCGACCTCAAAGAAAACGGATATCTCATCACCGGTGAGGAAGAAGACGGTATTGTCTTTGTCACGCTTTATCAGAAACAGCAAGGCAGACTGCAACCGCAGGTATCTGCGCAAGTAAGAGGCGATTCTATTTATGAAATTCCGGTTTACGGTCAATCCATTGCGGTTGCTGAGGAAAAGACACAGCGTCTGGTGGCGGCATATATTTTTAATGATCTGGGACGCTGGCCGGTACTGGTCCGGTTTTATGACAGTCTTGAAAAAGCGGTCGGGAAACTGTGGGGGGGGAATGTCGGGCGTTTTGTCGGACAGGCATTGGCGCCTGCGCTGCTTGAATCAGGATTGTTTGTCGGTATGTTTACTTTGGGGATACAGCTTTTGCTCGCGATGGTATCCGGCGTGCCCTTTGCGATGGGGCCGCCGACATGGGTTTTGTTCGGCGTTTTTCAGCTGCTCTGGCACGGCTTGCATCTGCCTGCCGATCAAGGCGGCTTGACAACCTCAGAATTTTTACGTAGCTGGCTGCAATCGGCATTTTCACCTGCACGCATTGCCACCACCGGTTTGACCGGTGCGGTGCTGCTTGCGATGCAGCTGCTGCTCAACCCCGGCGGGATTTTATTTTCCGCCTTGTTCCTGCCGGTTTTGGTCGGAGTACATGTCGTCGTGAATGTCTGCGGCAACCTGAAAAAACAGTGGGATGCCAGTTGGCAAAAATTGGCATTGAATCTGTGGCGGCAGACATTCAAGCTGCTCAATGGCAAACGGCCTTTGAATATTTATGCGGATTTCAATGAGACCCTTTCGCGGCTGCGAACCCACCGTTCGCTCAGCTTGAAGGATATTGTTGGCAAGGATATTGAAAATGAGACGGACAGGCTGGAATTCAGTGAACGCTACAATCAGGCACGGAAACAGTTTAGTGAAAAGCTGACGCCTGAACTTTACAAGGAGTATTATCAAAGCCTGTCCGGACATATGACGCTTAAGCATAGCAGGGAACGGGCACGACGCTGGAAACTCAATGAGAATTTCTTTGCCAAGATCCATGCCATCCAGATTGCGACCGGTATCCAAGAAATTAATCTGCATGTGATCAGCCGTTCCAGTGAACAGGCTTTGCGTCATTTCTTCCAGTTGCCCTCGGTAAAAAAACGGTTGAACGGGGCGGAGATCCGGATCGAAGCGGTCAAGGCCAACCGGTTGGTTTTTGATGAAGCCGGTGTGTTTACCGGCGAGGTTCTGGAAGATTATTCCCAGGCCCTCATTGCGGACAACAAGTATGAGTTTGTGCCTGAAGGTGTGATGTACCTGGGTGATGCCAAGGAGCACCAATACGGATACCGGCATTTCATTGATGTCAATGCAAGGCAGGGGTCGGCCCGGGCCATCCGGCAATGGATGCGTGAAATTATCAACCAACGCTTGTTCAGTTCGGTTCGGATGTTTCTTGCCTGGATAAAACGGGCATTGAAAATGCGGTTTACAAAAAAAGCAGTACGTATGTCGGACTATCGCGAGAGTCGTGCCTATCAGGCTATGACCGAGGCGGTTTCGGCCGTGCCGATGAAAAAGACCCAGTCTGCGATCAAAAATATTCAGACGCTGTTTGTCCGGCATCAGGTCGGGCTGGAGGATTTCGTATCGGAAAAAGATATCCGTCAAAGTTGGTCGGATAAAATCATGGCAAAAGCCGACAAGTTGTCTCGGGCTGTTCAAAAAGAGGTTGGCGCTTTCGAACGCGATCACTTGCAACATCTTTCAGAACCGCTCCGGCGGGCTTATTGGGATTGGATACTGCTCCGGCTTTTTATGCAGCATGACGACGGATTCACCTTCGGCCATTCCTGGGAAGTGGGGAATCTGGCTGCGAAAATGGCAAGTGTCTATGGCCGTGTGAATATGCAGGATGATTTAAGCCCGGAAACGATTGATATCTTCCGTCGCGGCGGCTGGCTGCATGATGCGGGGAAATTGATGATTCCCCGGGAACTGCTTTTAAAGCAGGAACGGTTGACGCATAAAGAGCGTATGCTGATCCGTACCCATGCCAAGTTGGGCGAGAGCGTCCTGGATGCGTTTGGCTACCCGGCTTCAATTATCCAGGCCACCAACCACCATGAATGGCTCAATGGCAAGGGGTATCCGCGTGGATTACACCGCGAAAATGTCCCGGCACTGAGCCGGGCGATCGCTATTGCGGATGCCTATAATGCCGCCACCGAACGTGCCTATAATGGTGATAAAGTCATTGCGATATTCCGGGAATTTTTTGAGTATTCAACCAGCGTGGTGTCGCGTTACGATTCGCGTTGGGTCAACGCGCTGCGGAAAATCAAGTATACGGAAATTGATACAAGCGGGTTGGACCTTTTCCAGCTTGACCAGGCGGTGGAACGGGAAAAAGACAGCGGCGGATGGTTGCGGGTGTCACCGCTGCGCATCTTGGGCCAGATCATCGGAATCGGATTTATGGGCGGCCTGATGGGATTTTGGCTGTTTCAGGACCCGGCCTTGTCAACCCTGACGATGGCCGGGAGTATGAGCGGCTTGGCTGTGGGTGCGATTCATGCACATCGTCTTATCATACGTCGTCAGATTACGCGTTCCACGCTGGTGCCGCTTACGGCTGACACGTTGAATTTGCGCCGGGCACAGTTGCTTGAGATGATTCAAGTGCAGGGTGATCTGCCAAAGGGATACGATGCAAATAAAATTCGTCTGGAAGTTCTCGCGCTGCCTGCACGCACACGTTGGTGGCAGCGTTTAATCCTGGGGCAGGGTGAACGGCGCGGGGATGAAATGATCATTCGTTTGCATCCGCAACTCCACGTTCTTTCCATCCAGGAGATGGCGGTTGTGGTGCGGCATGAAATTTGGGAAGCCTATACCGGAAGCCATCTGCGGGCAAGCCTCTCGGAAATTGTGATGCAGTGGTTTGGTGCCCGGACAACCGCCCCGGAAGTTGCAAGCGCGGTTGATGAAGCGCCGCTGTTGACCAACGAAACCCCGCGCGGAGAGCGGTTGGGAAAAATTCCGGAAGTGCTTATGCAAATGCAGGAACTTGCGGCCTGGGGTATTCGGCCGAATGAAGCCCCGGCACCTGCCTGGAACGGCATGCAACAGATTTTGAGAAATTTACTCAATACTTTTGTTTTTGAACAGTCGGTTTATCAGGCCGGAAGTGCGCTGCTGCGGATTCCGTTTGAAAAAGCCAGTGAGATTTTTGGCAGCGGATTGCTCCTGGTAAGAATGGGTGTGCGCCTGGGTATGAGGCAGCCCGCCGAAACAGGTTTGACAATTGATACCGCGCATCCTGCACTGCAAACGCTGTTATTGGAAAACGGGCTTCCGGATAAAATTGCCTGGCAAATGGCGGGCAAACATCGCATCGCACTGCCGGAAATTCAGATTCAACCGATTACAGCAGAAACGAAATCAGAGTTAAACAGTTCGCGTGCAAAACGGTTGGGTGTTCTGCAACCCGCCGGGAATCAACTTGTACTCTATCTCCCTGCGGGTTTACTGGCGCGGCATCTAAAAGGCGCGCCTGCCAAGGATGCCAAAGGCGTGCGCGCAGCCTGGGAGCGCCGGACCTACCGGCTAAACCGGTATGCACTGGGTCTGCTTATTAAAGATCATGCAGCAGGCTATCAGCAAACCACTCGGATGGACCTTATGGTGGCGGCATTGAAGGCGCAATCGCAAACCACGAAAAAACCGTTTGAACAAAATCTGCCTGCCATGAAAATAGGGTTGGCAATGGCGGCCCGGCTGCCTGCGTTTATAGCCGGCCCGATTCATCAGTACTGGCAAAAGAGAAATCCGGAGAGCTACTTGCGCCACAATTTGGGCGGACCAGAATCCACCCTAAGTCAGGGACTTTTGGATGCACAATCTCCGCTAGGTGCATTGTTCCGGATTTATCTGGCAGCACCCACGGCTGAAGTTGGCCGGGCATTTATGCGTACAGCGCTGGAAAGCATCCAACACGAGCAGGCGGCCGGCCGGATTCAGGAAAGCATGGCATCTATCGAAATATTGTCACAGCTTGCGAAGCGTATGCCTCAGATGCGGGGACGTGTGATCGGCCGGTGGACAGCCACGAATCAGACCATCACATTGCCCAAATGGATAAATGCTTCAGGCAATGCCAGGTTAAAAGGAATGCTCATCGATATTCTTTCGCCGATGCCTGTCCTGCTGGAACAGAAATTCCTCAGTCCGGACCGGAACCGCATCCGGCGTCGTCTGGGCAGCGCAGCCTAAAAAAATCATAATCCGGTGATTGTGAATGAATCAGTCGTAGAGACGTTGCATGCAACGTCTCTACACGAACGCAACGTCTTTACACAGGCGCGACGTCTCTGCATAAACGCCCCCTATCCATTCAAGTTCCGGCACCAAGCAGGCACCAAAATTCGAAAAAATCGCCATTGACCATGAGGCGATTAGGGTGTATAATCGCTTCATAAAATGAAGCGATTATACACCCTAATCGCCTCGCAACAGAGGGAGATATATGGACTATATTTGGCAGCATAAAGATTGGCCGGCCTTTAGGTGGCATGATCGTGAAATTTTGAAAGTCCTGGGTGAAGTACGCTTCAAACAGGGGGCCTTTCTTAAACGTGTTTCCCAACTGGGGTTTAAATTGATGTTAGAGTCGAGCGCCAAAATTCTTTTTCAGGAAACCATGACAACTTCTGGAATTGAAGGGCACAACCTCAACCCGGAAGCAGTCAGGTCCTCTATTGCCAAAAGATTAGGACTACCGGATCAAAGAAAAATAGTTGTAGATCGATCTGCCGAAGGCTTGATTGATGTGCTTTTAGAGGCGACCGGACATTTTCAGCAGCCTTTAACTGAGAAGCGATTACAGGGATGGCAGGCTGCGCTTTTTCCATCCGGGTTTTCCAGTTACCGCAAAGTCAAAGTAAGTGACTGGCGGGGACCGGAAGTAATGCAAGTAGTGTCAGGTCCCTTTAGCAGGGAAAAAGTTCATTATGAAGCACCGCCACAGGAACGACTTAAAAGAGAGATAAAAACTTTTATCAAATGGTTTGAAAAAGAATCAAAGTCATTAGACGGCATTATTCAGGCAGGGTTGGCACATTTTTATTTTGTGACCATTCATCCTTTTGAGGATGGTAATGGAAGAATTGCCAGAGCATTAACTGATATGGCCCTGGCCCGGGATGAGCAGCTGCCTACACGCTACTATTCATTGTCAGCGAGGATATTAAAGGAAAGAAAAAATTATTATGCAGTATTGGAAAAAGAACAAAAAAGCGGCCTGGATATAACAGGATGGCTGAGTTGGTTTTTAGGATGTTTTTCAAGAGCTATTGATGATTCGGAAAAAATAATTTCAGATGTACTAATAAAAGCGGATTTTTGGGCCAGACATGGACAAACAACATTAAATGAAAGACAAAAAAAAGTGATTAACAACTTACTTGATTCAGATCAAACAGCACCTCAGTTGACGACCAAAAAATATGGAGCCGTGACCCGCGTCAGCCGGGCCACGGCATTTAGAGAAATAGATGACCTGCTTAAAAAAAGCGTTATTGTTCAAAATAACGCCAAAGGAAGAAGCGTGAGTTATAGGTTGAATTTGAAATAATTGTGATCGGATTGGTTTCGTAGAGCCGTTGCACCCCAAAAACGGGCACTTACGCATGCAACGGCTCTACAGGGCTACAACGTCTCTACACAGGCGCAACGTCTCTACAGGAGCCACCAGGGATAGGCGCGGATGTCAGAAGTTGAACCAAGGGGTTGTACTCCGTTGTATAAAATCAATCCTTTTGTATTGGCGTTGCCTTTTAAAGTAAACCAGTATGAAATTGATTTTTTGAAAGAAGCGGAAAATGTTTTGGATGATTTAATTTCAATCGGTAATTGATAGGAACCCAGATCCACCAGTAGATCAATTTCATTGCCGGTTTTATCTCTCCAGAAAAACAGTGGCGGTGTGTGTCCGGTATGGTGAATCCGTTTGTACAAATCACTTATGATAAATGATTCGAAAATATTTCCGTAATTTGGGTGTGCTTTTAATTGTTCTTCCGAATAGATTGAGAGCAGAAAACACAACAGACCGGTATCAATAAAATAAATCTTTGGTGTTTTAACAATTCGCTTGGAATAATTCCGGTAATACTGTGAAAGAATAAAAATAACACCACTTGTTTCCAGCAGGGAAATCCATTTTTTTATGGTTGGCTGCGAAATTCCAATCAGATTAGAGATTGCCGCATAGTTGACAAGCTGACCGGAGTAAGCAGCCAGTATTTTTATAAAATCCTCAAAAAGACGCAGGCTTTTAATGTCAATTAAACTGCGAATGTCTCTTTCGAGATAAGTGAGAACATAATTTTCAAGCCACTTGGATGCGGATAAATGTTTGTCGTGAATACGTGGATAAAAGCCATTCAATAAAAGTTTATTGAGTGCGGGTGGGTTTATCTCCGCCTGTTTTTTAGGTGTTATGATTGAATCAAGATCCTTGTCCGGGGATTGCTGAGTTAATTCCCGATAAGTAAACGGGAATAATTTGAAATAGCAAATGCGGCCGGCCAACGACTGTGAGATGTTTTCCATCAGCAGGAATTGTTGTGATCCGGTGAGAACATATTGGCCGGGTGTTTGGTTGGTATCGACTAATTCCTGAAGATAAGAGAACAAAGAAGGGACGCGCTGTATTTCGTCAAGAATAAGTTTGTTACCAAAATCGGCTAAAAAACCCCGCGGATCATCTTCCGCCTGCCGCCTAAGATCAAGATTTTCCAGTGAAAGATAGTGGTGCTTGGGAAAAAGTTTTTTTACCAAGGTTGTTTTGCCGCTTTGTCTGGGTCCGACAACCGCCAGTATCGGATACTCCTTGGCATATTTTTTAATGGTAGGTTCAATGTGTCTGTTTAGCATATAGACAAATATAAACTGTAAAGTTAGATTTGTCTATATAAAAGTGGCGGTGTCAGGCATTGTCGGCAATTACCGTGGAATGTGGAAGACCGTAGAGCCGTTGCACCCGTGGAGGGATATTGCGTTTGTGTAGAGCCGTTGCGTTTGTGTAGAGACGTTGCATGCAACGTCTCTACGATTGGTATATAAAAAATGTAAAAAAAGCCCCTCAGAAGTCATTTATAGTTGTCAGTTGTTATTATATTTGCTATAGTTTTACAAAAGCAACCTTAAGGTTTCTTTTTTGTTATAACTAAGACACTTTAAAGTTGCTTTTGTAGGGGAGGATAATATGACAACAAGTTCACTAAAATTAAGACAATTATCTGAACTTACAAAATCAGGCAATCCTATGCCAATAGTTAAGTTTGGCCGGCGTCTAAAAGATATTAGAAAATCTCTGGGCATGACTCAGAAACAAGTGGCCAAGCGGCTTGGTATAACCAGGCAGGCAGTGACCAAACTCGAGAAAAATCTGTCTTCAGCCAACTTACAAACACTCGAACGATATATTAGCATTTTTAATGGCCAACTTTTAATGAGTGTTTCGATGCCGGTTACGCTTGAAGAAATGATACAACTCCAGGCCAAAAAAACCGCTGAGCGGATACTAAAGCGTACATACGCTAATATGGCACTTGAAAATCAGGCGCCTGACGATAAAACATATCATAAGGAATTGGATGAACTAACACGTGAACTTACGAACAATCCCAACACTTCGCTCTGGGAAGAATAAATGCCTGGATTTGAAGCTGTTCCTGATGCGACTCCTATAGGCGATGTCTCTCATTTAATCCCGAAACACATAGAACCCCAAACCCAGCTTAATGAATATGAAGCATCTAACATTGCCCAGGCTACACGCAAATACCTATTAAAGCGCAGGAAGTATTTAATGACAGTTGAGTTTATAAAAAAAGTGCATAAAGAAATGTTTGAACAAACCTGGACCTGGGCAGGGGCCTTTCGGACGGTCTCCTTAAATTTTGGTGTGGAACCGATTCAAATACCTATAGATATACATAATTTGGCCAGGGATATTGAATTTTGGGAAAAAGACAATACGTTGAGTGTGTTTGATAGAAGTGTCTATATACACCATAGACTGGTAAAAATTCACCCCTTTTTCAACGGAAACGGAAGACATGCCAGGCTGATTTCGGATATATTTCTTTTCGGTCGGGGTGAAAAATTGCCCAACTGGCCGGATAAGGAATTGATTGAGAAAACAAAAATCCGGGAAATATATATCAAGTCCATGCAGGAGGCGGACCGGGGCAATTATGGTCCATTAGAAGCATTTTGCCGTGAGCTGATCACTTAAACAAGTATGCTTCGTATGTTGGTAAAATTGGCGCCGGTTACGGGGGTCGCTGGGTTCGGGAAAAATAGACGACCTGCTTAAAAAAGTGTTGTTGTTCAAAATGAGGCCAAAGGCAGAAGCGTGAGTTATAGGTTGAATTTGAAATAATTGTGAATAAATCAGTAGTAGAGACGTTGCATGCAACGTCTCTACTAACGCGCACAGGACGATCCAGACACCTGCTGTCTAGGTTTCGTATTCCGATCATTTTTACCTGAATTCGTATGATATATTATTAAACTAATAAACAAAGCGTGTGCCCGAACACCCAAGAGAGATAAGGAGTTTTAATGAGTGTGTCTTTTAAGGAACTTGGTATATCTCAACGTCTGGTTGCAGCACTGGCTGTAGAACAGATTACTGTACCTACGCCGATACAGGCATTGGTTATTCCAGAGGCGATCAAGCATCGCGATATAATAGTTCAATCTCAAACAGGGACAGGAAAGACGCTGGCTTTCTTATTGCCGCTCTTTGAAAAATTGCAACCCATTAGAGAGATGCAAGCCTTGGTTCTTGTACCTACTCACGAGCTGGCTGTGCAAATATTACGTCAAGTTGAACGGTTGTCTCAAAACTCAGACAAAGCATTAACCGGTGCTGTCATCATAGGGAACGTTAATATTGAACGGCAAGTATTAAAACTGCGTGATAAACCGCAAATTATAATTGGTACTGCCGGCAGAGTATTGCAATTGATTGGGAAGAAAAAAATATCAGCTCATACGATTAAGACCATTATTGTTGACGAAGCAGATAGGTTGTTTGATGCAAAAAATAGTAAGAGTATTAATGACGTTATAAAAACAACGCCGCGTGATCGGCAGATGGTACTTGTTTCAGCTACCATTTCACCTAGAACTATAGAAACGACCAAATCTATAATGAAGAATCCTCAGTTTTTGAAAGCAGATACCACCCCCAACATACCAAGTACAATCGAGCATCGGTTTACTACCACAACCTATGAGAATAAGATTGATAGGCTAAGAAAGCTTATCTTTCATACGAAAGCCGCAAAGTCGCTGGTCTTTGCGAATACAGCTAAGGAAATTAAAAAAATCGTCAGTGAATTAAAATACCATGGTGTCAAAGTCGCCAGTCTCCATGGCGAAGACAATAAAATGGACCGTAAAGCAACAATGGAAAAATATCGCACCGGAAAGTTAAGTGCTCTAATTGCCTCTGATATTGCCGCCAGGGGACTCGATATAAAAGATGTTACCCACGTATTTAATGTTGATATGCCTGATACCGTTGATGGCTATCTGCATCGAGTGGGGCGCACAGGCAGAAATGGCAAAGCCGGTGTTGCCATTTCGATAGTAACCAGTCAGGAACGTGCAGTTCTTCAGAAGCACGAGAAAGCGCTGGGGTTGATATTTGAAGAGATAAGAGATAGTCGTTAGAGAATGGTATTTGGTACCGTGGGGGTCAAACTGAAAAACCAAGACAAATACGAAAATAGAAAATCGTAAGTAGAAGGCGCAAACGCGCACAGGACGATCCAGACACCTGCTGGCGAGGTATCGCATTCCAGATCATTATTACCTGAGCCAATGGCCAAAGTTTGAAGTTGGACATGTCCCCTAGGACGTGTAGAGACGTTGCATGCAACGTCTCTACGATTGGTATATAAAAAAATGTAGAAAAAAGTGCAATGAAATCCCCGGATATCTGTCTAATTAGGGGAGGTCGTTGTTTTGTGAAGGGTTGGCAAAACCGACGAGCAAAGACGACTTTTCTTGGTTTTTACGATTCGCGGAAAAAAAATTGAGAGTCATCTCGGCCCGTAATATGAACAGAAACGAAAGAAAGGCATACCAGGACTTATGAGAAAGAAAATCAATCACTTCAACAATGAAGATCAGGAAAGAGATTTTTGGTCCAGAGAGGATTCGACCCGGTATATTAACTGGAAAAAAGGGAAGAAGGTCGTATTTTCGAATTTGAAGCCATCAAGCAAGACAATCTCGCTTCGGCTATATGATGCTGTTATTTAGACGATGATTTCGTTTTTTTACCTTTACCCCTGCGCACCCGTTCTTTTTTGTCATATTCTGTAAAGAACGCTTTCATATCAAAATCTTTATTATCTTTCTTAAGTTGCAAAATCACTTCTTTAATAAGTTTTTCCGGTGGGAGTTCCAACCCTATTGCTAGTCGGAAAATATTCAACAGGGCAATATTTCTACCTCCCAATTCGATATCACTGATGTAAGTAAAATGAAGGTCCGCTCTTTCAGCAAGTTCCATTTGTGAAATATTGAGTCTATGCCGCCGGGATTTAACGACATACCCAAAAGTTTTAAGAATTACATTTTTGGTACTGGATTTTATAGGCATGGAGCGATTTTATGGAAATAAGAAAAAAAGTATATAGAATAAGAGAGTGAAAAGAGTTATACTGAAATTGACCTAAAAACCGGAGGAAAACCGATGGAAAATAATAGGAAAATAAAAATAGTTATTGTTGACGATGAATATGCCATTTTAGTAGCACTTAAATTAGCTCTGGAAGAAGAATTTGATATTTCAATAACGTTGTGTGCGGAAGAGTGTCTGGAATATCTGTACAAATGCAAACCGGACATTGTTTTGACGGATTACAACATGCCGGGAATGAATGGTATTCAATTAATTGAAAAAGTTACCAGGGGAGCAACAAAAATAAAGACTATTATTTATTCTGCTAATTTAAATGAGGAAATAAAGAGCAAAGCAATAAAAATGGATGTTTTTGCATGTTTGTCAAAACCATTTGATATTGGAGTATTAAGAGTTTTATTGCGTAATGCTATGAAAAAGAATGACGTAATGTGATTGGATCGGTTGTAAAGACGTTGCGTTTGTGTAGAGACGTTGCATGCAACGTCTCTACGATACGGCACACCGCACAAAAAACCTTGCAAATCCAATGAATGGGGTTATGATATGTTCGTGATTCAAAAGATCCAGGAAATGGTGATTTGTATATAAGTACTCCCTAAATAAATAAATTCGGATGGAGATAACCATGCTCACAAAAAATCCGGAAAGTATAGAAGAAGAGAGATAACCAAGACGCGCATAGAAATATGTGCGTCTTTTTTTTGTTTGGGAGAGGGGATAGGGTGGTTTGCTTAAACTGACAAACTGACTCCGGACCCCAACGCAAAAAACACGGCACCAAAACAATCAAACATGAGGGAATAAATATGAAACAATTAGCGATTTTAATGCTCTTTTTAGTGATTCAAAGTTGCACTTACCGAATGCATGGATTAATTACAGTTGATAGTTTTACTGAGCCAAATAGGAAGAGCATTTCAAATGAGCTGGAAGATGGTCAGATATATGTTCATATCAATCCTGAAGCTAAGAATATACTCCTCGAGAAAGAAATAAAATATAAAATAAAAAATATCCTTCAGTATCTTGGATATAAGTTAACTGAATATCCTGATGAAGCAAAATATCATTTGTTATTTATTTATGGAGAAGGAAAAGCAGGGGTTAGAACAAGCGAGAGGACAACGGTTTTTAATTACTACAATTCTTGGGCCACTGTTACTAATAGGAATCAATATAACGAGAACTACCATAGTCTAATATTGGATTTGGTTGATGGGGAAAAACTGTTGGGGAAAAAAATAATAGAAACACTGTGGATGTGTCAATCATCACATATTATTGAAAGAGATTATCGTTTGGAAACGAATTACTTGATAATTAATTCCTTGGAGATGTTTGGTGAAAACACGAGAAGAATTTATAAATATAGCGATACGCGAGAAGAATTGTTGGAAGTGATTGATCCGATTTTAAACGAGGAGAAATCGTTAGAGGAATTGTATGGAACTGGAGGAATACTGTAAAACGTGGAAGTAGGTGTTCCGAATATTTCGGTGCTGGAGTTTGATTAATCGAATAATAAGCTTGTTCGTATATTCAGACTCCGGTACCCAAGATAAATAAAGGGAGGGAATACATGCTTAAATTAAAAGAAGTTAAAGTATCGAAATATAAAAGCTATCTTGCAACACAAATAGTTCCAATAGAAGATGCGATTACCACACTTGTTGGAAAAAACGAATCAGGTAAAACCGCATTTCTTGAAGCAATTGCAAAGTTTAATTACTTTGAAAAAGACCTGGAATTTGAGTTTGATGTTACAGCAGATTACCCAAGAAGCGAGTTGAAAAAATATCAAAGAGATAAGGATCCAGTAGAGGTTATCAAGTGTACTTTTGAAATCACGGATGAACTTTTAAAAGAAATTTCGGATGATTTAGGAGAAAATGTTTTTAAAATAAAGTCATTTTCTTATGGCATCAAGTATGAAGGGAATGACGCTTGGTATGACTTGTCAGCAAACGAAGAAGTTTTTCTGAAGACCTACATTAAAGCAAAAGAGCTTACGCCAGAGGCAATAGAAGAATTGAAAGGTATTAAGTCAATTAAAGCACTCGGGAGTCTCGCTGTTTCAACTCAAAATGAGGAAGTAAAGAAATTATATCAGGAGTTAGAAAAGGAATATATTGATAAAGCCTATAAATGGGATGATGTCATTCAAGGTTATATTGCTAAAAATTATCTTAAACCAAATTTTCCGAAAGTTTGGTATTTTGATGAATACTTTTCTCTACCATCAAGAGTAAATATTAATCGTTTGCAAAGTAATCAGATTGATGCTGAATTAACGGCAGAAGCATTAAAGACATCGAAAGCACTTTTTGAACTTGCAGGGATAGATATTGCAAAGCTTATCGATGCAAGTACATTTGAAACCTTTGTTGCCGAACTTGAAGCGACCTCGAATGAAATAACTGATCAAATTTTTGAATACTGGTCAACCAATGAGAACTTAGAAATTAAGTTTGAAATTGAACCAGTTGTGAATCAACAGAACACAAGTGTCATAGAAAAAGTTTTAGATATTCGAGTTAGGAACACACGCCATAGAGTTTCTTTGCCTTTGAAAAATAGAAGCAAAGGATTTAATTGGTTCTTTTCTTTTATAGTATGGTTCAGCAAAATACAAAGTGATGGAAATAAGAATTTTATTCTTTTACTTGATGAGCCTGGATTAAATCTTCACGCATCAGCACAAGCAGATTTGCTTCGTTATATTGAAGATTTAGCAAAAGAATATCAGGTGATTTATACAACACACTCGCCATTTATGATAGATTCTAACCATTTGGAACGAGTGAGAACGGTATATGATAGTGATTCGGGTAGTATTGTTTCAAGTGCAATTCAAGAAAAAGACCCCGAAACTTTGTTTCCATTGCAAGCTGCTTTAGGTTACGACATAGCGCAAAACCTATTCATTTCAAAAAACAATTTATTGGTCGAAGGTCCAGCCGATTTGTTATATCTTTCAATTTTAAGCAGTATTTTAGAATCTGAAAAGCGAGAATGCTTAAAGGAAAACATCACAATTGTTCCGATTGGTGGAATGGATAAAGTCGCTTCTTTTATTTCATTGTTGAGAGGTAGTAAGTTGAATATTGTTTGTTTACTTGATTCATTTTCAGACCAAAAAGGGAAACAAAGAATTGACGATCTGATAAAAATTAAAATCATAAAAGATAGAAATGTTAGGTATTTTGATGAGTTTATTAAAACATCAAATGATAAAGCGGACATTGAAGACTTGTTTGAAAAATCAGAGTATTTGGATATGTTTAATAAAGCATTCATTGAATTTGAAGATTTTGTAGTAACTGATTTGGATGGCAAACTACCAAATATCCTTCAACAGATTAACAAACTTATAAGCAAAAATCATTTCAATCACTATAGACCGGCGAATCAAATGGCAAAAATGTCTGTTGATTCTAAATACTTTTCGAAAAACACATTAAATAGATTTGAAGACATGTTTAAAAAGATAAATAAATTATACTAGCTTACGGAATACTGCTGGAGTTCAATTGTTCCATTAACGCCCTTATTTGAACAATCGAACTCTGGCACCAAGAACGCGGTAATACGGTTATAGATGGGGCAGGTGTCTTAAACTGACAAACTGACTCCGGCCTCCAATACACAATGAGGGAGTATGCAGGTGTCGAAAGTACCGAACGGTTGGCAAAGAATATGGATAATGTTAGGGATTGTTTTATTGTTATTTCCGGGTCTTTTATTAATTGGGGAAATACCAACTAAAAGCGGTATCTATCATTATTGGGTAAACGATACGATTGAATTAGTGCTTACACTAGAAGAGTACAAAGATCTTTCTCTTGGAGAATTGCGATTTAGATATAGATTCAAAGAGTGAATAGAAGATCAAGAATTAATTAGGAGGATACAACAAAATTTTTCTGATCCAGTAAGTGAGTATAACCTAAATTTTTCAAAAATGAATGCATTGCACGAAAATAAGCTAAACAATTTATTTCGATCACAAGTGCTAGTTATTAGTAAATATATCGGTATTTGGCTAATGTTTATAATTGGTATTTATATATTTGGATGGTCAGTAGGTTGGATTATCCGTGGGTTCAAAAGAAAAGAAAACTGAGGTATACTTCTGTGAGTAGTAGGGAAACTCTGGCATCAAGTCACTATGGCTCGGATACGGGACGGGATACGGGACGTATTTGAAATAAGGAATTAAGCAGGGGGCTTCCTTGGATACTTAATTCAAAGATGCCTTCCGATCATTGATCGGTGCCGGAGTGATCTTGCCCCATAAAAAATGACACACCGTTAAGATACATTCTTCAACCGCTCAAATTCAGCCGGATTCTTGTAGTTCAAATATGAATGCCGACGATAACTATTATAAAACAATTCGATGTAGTTGAAGAGGCTGGATTCAGCCTCTTCAACAGATTCATAATGACACCAGTAAACGTGTTCCATTTTCAGTGTGTGGAAAAATGATTCCATCACGGCATTATCCCAACAATTACCTTGCCGATTCATACTGGCAACAAACCCATGTTCCTTTAAGAAATCTCTGTAGTCATAGCTTGCATATTGACTACCTCTATCTGAATGAACCATCAATCCTGGTTCTGGTTTTCTTTTCCAGAGAGCACGAAGCATTGCTTCTTTTAATAGTTGCGTGTTTGGTTGTTTACCAATCGCCCAACCAACGATCCTTCTTGAGAATAAATCCAACACCGCTACTAAATAAGCACCACCTTTTCGAGTCCACATATAGGTGAAGTCAGTTACCCAAGTTTGATTGGGTTGCTCAACATCGAATTTCCTCTGCAACAAATTATCTGAATAGGTTGCTAATACCGCTTTGCTACCTATTCTACGGAATTTTCGTTTGATCTTCGCTTTGATCTTATATCTGCGCATCAAACGTGCAATTCTGTTCTTGCTGCATTGGTAGCCCTTGTCGACTAATTCACAGGCTATTCTGGGGCTACCATATAACTCGCGGCTTTGTTGATGCGCGATTTTTATTTCTCGAACCAACACTTCATTATATTTATCACGCTGGCATTGACTTCTTCGACGCCATAAATAATATCCGCCCCGCGATACTTCTAATGCATGACACATCCTCTCCACCCGAAATTGGGAGCGGTACTGCTCAACAAACATGTACTTCATTCGGATGTTTTTGAGAAGATGCTCACTGCTTTTTTTAATATGTCACGCTCTTCCTCTACATCAGCCAACTTCTTTTTTAAAATACGATTTTCTTCTTCTGCGGCTGACTGATGGCCTTTACCTGGAAACGACTCTTTTTCACCCATTTCTTCGTATTCTTGCTTCCATCTATGGATTATTACCTGATTGACTTCTAATTTCTTAGCAACTTCGATTACTGGAATGCCTTCATCAAGTACCATCTTGACTGCTTGGAGTTTAAATGCCTTGTCGAACTTTCTTCTGAATTTGTGTTTCTTTACCATGGACACACCTCCGATTAGACTTTAATATTATCTTTTCGGTGTGTCTACTTTTTTGGGGAAGCCCAGGAGTTAACTTGTTAATTTATGATCCGGGACGTTGATTAGTATATTGGTATAGTCCCTCATCCTGGCCCCCGGCATTCGCCAGGCACTGCTCTCCCAAGAGGAGAGGGAGCAAATAGTCCGCCACCAAGCATCAAGTATAATGACATTGGAATTCACCTGAAGGGGAAATGAGATGGCGAAAAAGAAACCGATAAAAATACTTAATGTGGATGATAACGAAGATGTAGCGGAACTTATTGACGGTGTGTTTAAAGGGGAAGGTGAAATCAATGGGCGTCCCTTAGAAGTGACGACAACCTCAGACTCGGTTAAGGCTGCTGAATATATTAAGGAAACGATGTTTGATGCGGCCATTATCAATAAGATGATGCCTCACTACGATGGTTATGATATATGTAAAATGCTCAAAGAGAAGAATCCTGAGGCTGTTGCAATATTGCAATCAGCCGATTGTAATGAACAATCATTTAAAGGAGCGTTTGAATTTGGTTTTAATGAGTATATCGTTGCTCCTTTTGAACCGGAAGTGTTGTTGCGCCGTATAAGTAGATATTTTTAGCCGTTTATAGGATACGGGACGTAGTTGAAATAAGGAATTAAGCCGGCACCGGAGCACAAAAAAATATGGAACAGATGATAGTATTATATTCAATAGCATTTTTCTCTTTGATTATTGGAATGGGAGCCATTTTCACTTTAATTGAGAAATTTCCTGTAAAATTACTTTACTCCCATTATCATTCTCGGCACCCAAGGCCGAAAAAATAATGGGATGATGTGATAGTATTTTTAATTAAGTACTTGCGAGATAGTACTGTATATAGTATCATAATAGTTAGGGGAAATAATGACTAAACTGGATAAACTTTTTTTTGCACTAATGAACAAGAAGAAAGAAATAAGATACCCTGATTTAGTTAAAGTTTTAAAAACGCTTGGCTATCTAGAGCGACAAGGAAAAGGTAGTCATGTAGTGTTTTCACACAAAAAACACGTGACCATAACACTTCCTAAAAATAATTCTGTAAAGCGGTGTTATGTTGAACAAGTTAGGGCAGTACTTGAGAAATATCTTGGTGGAGAGGAGTAATTAACATGAAAAAAAATAATATTAAATCTGATTTATTAAAATACAAAAAGATAAATTACCGAGTAGAGCTGATTCCTGATAATAGAGATGGTGGTTTTGTTGCTGTAATTCCGGATTTACCGGGTTGTATTTCCCAAGGAGAAACAGAAGAAGAAGCTTTAAAAATGATTGCTGAAGCAAAGGTGCTCTGGATCGAGGAAGAATTAAAGCGTGGAAGAACGATTCCCTTACCGCGTGAAAAATATAGTGGAAAATTTATTGTTAGAGTTCCTAAAACGCTACATGAGCGACTTTCATTAGAAGCAGAGCGCGAAGGTGTTAGTCTTAATACTGAAGTTATTTCTATTCTAGAACGTGGTTTTGTAAGAGCTTAGCGTATTCATATTAATGGGTGCCGGAGTTAGAATGTTGAAAAAAGAGCCTGGTACCTAAGCTGCAAGCTGAAAAAGGGCAATATTGAGCAATGAAATATTTAAAATAGTTGCGCAATATTGTATATTTACATTATGCTACATTTTCAATTAAACTCCAGCCAAATTAAAAAGACACAGACCCTATTAGTCGCAATTGCCACGAAAAACCAAGCACACTATTGACATATTATATATATACGGTATAATATCTATACCATGATAGAATATGATAGTGATAAGAATAGTATAAATATTGAGAAACACGGAATATCTTTTGATGAGGCTGTTGATCTTTTTCAAGATCCTGATTTACTTGAATTGAAAGCGAGATCAATGGATGAACCAAGATTTTTACTCATCGGAAAAATTAAAGAAAAGTTTTGGTCAGCTATTGTGACTTACAGGAAAAATAAAATTCGTTTCATATCAGTTAGAAGAGCAAGAAAAGAGGAGGTTGATTTTTATGAAAGCCAGCGAACTTGATAAAAAATTTGATAATGGCGAGTCGGTTTTACAATATTTCGATACAAAGAATGTTAAAAAACCCGAGTTGAAATTAAAACGTGTAAATGTGGATTTTCCTATATGGATGGTCCATTCATTAGATCATGCAGCAAGCCGGCTAGGCGTATCACGCCAGGCAGTAATTAAAATGCTGATCTCAGAACAACTAAAACATGATGGAAACCGGATTACGGGACATGTCTAATCACATAACTTTAGAAAGATGCGAATAAGCTAAAATAGTTTCATTACATGTCTGGCACCTGAGCTGCAAGCTGAAAAAGGGCAATATCGAGCAACAAAATATTTAAAATGTTGGGTGCCGGAGTCAGCTTGTCAGTTTAAGAAAAACAATAAATAAAATGTTATGAAAATGAATACCGTGATGCGATCATATCGGCCGTAGAGACGTTGCATGCAACGTCTCTATAAAAATGTTACATAAATAGGTGACGGAGCACAAAAAATATGGAACAGATGATAGCATTATATTCAATAGCATTTTTCTCTTTGGTTATTGGAATGGGAGCCATTTTTACTTTAATTGAGAAATTTCCTGTAAAACTACTTTACTACCATTATCATTTTCGGAAACCAATAATCTGGACTGCTTTTACAGTCACATTAATTTGGCAAATTTTAGATGGGAAAGATGGGATTCCTGCAAGTTCGGTATTGCCCTTAATGATTATCGCAGTCGCTGTCGTTCTAACGTACAGAGTCCATCAATCAAGTTGGTTTCGAGCAGTCTATTTTCCGAAAATGACGACCGATTTAGCAACGCTTCCATTATCAGATAACAGTCAAATGGCGATCATTGAATACGAAGGGATTACCAAAGCATATTCTTTAGACTATGTCATTCATCATCACATTATAAATGATAAGTTTGACGACAAAATAGTTGCGCTTACTTATTGTGCTATGTGTCGGAGTATTATTCCTTTTGACGTTACAGAAATAGGACCGCTATTCGTTGCTTCTTTCAAAAATGCCAATATGATTGTGGCAGATAGAAAAACAGGAACGTTCTTTCAACAAGTGACATTTAATTCGATTATTGGGAAATTATATCCCTACTCGCTAAAGATGATTATGTTTCAAATTTTACCTTGGCAAGCAGTAAAAAAATTAAACCCTGTGCCGCAAGTTGCGGTGATAACTAAAAATGACCTCAGACCTTTTAGACTTCCAATGCCCGGTGTTTGGAAAAAAGTAATGTCATCAGAACTAACACCGGGTCTTTCAACTATAGATAAGACGTTTCCATCAAAAATACGTGTTATTGGCATCAGTGACGCGTCAATGAACACAAAGATAGTTTATTTGAAATCAGAAATACTCCAACAAGGCGTTGTAAGAAATGATGAATTGGGTATCACCCTTATTTCTATGGGTGACACTATCAATGGCTATAAAAACACTGTGGTTTCGGAAACAATTAACTTAAGACTTAAGGACGGACAAATAATTGAGGATAGTATAAGCGGGACCCACTGGGATATTACAGCGAAATATCTTAATGGAACGATTAAGCATAATCTGGAAAAAATTGCGAGCTCGGATGAATACTGGTTTTCCTGGAAGAAATTTCACCCGGAAAGCAAATTAGTAAGAATAAGCAACAGCGAAAGTACAACACGTATGTAGTGGGGGGCGTAGTTCGGTAATGACGTTTGATGCCGGAATTTAAATATTCAAATAAATTATCAATGAGGTATTATGAAAAAAATAGTATTGCTATTTGCATGCTTGATCATTTTTATTTTCCCAAAGGAGGCGGAAGTGTCGCAAATTCATATTGAGGAAGTTGATGCGGTTCCTTTGGGGGAATATATCCAGGAAAGGGTATCGGAAGATACGCATATTCTTCTGGTCAAGGGTTCAATTAAAAGTGAACTGTTCAAGGATGTGACATTCCCGAAAGAGACGCATTACCAGAAGGGAAAAGAGACTGGCTATCAGGAATTTGTATTTCAATATCAGGTTGAAGCCGTGATCCGATCTGATAAGTTCAAAGCCAAGGATGTGTTTTGGGTTTGGAAAGAGCCTGCCTATACATATGATGACATGAAACGATATCATGAAGAAGGTATGCTGGGATCGCCAATTGTTTTGGAAGAAAAACCGAACTATCCCATCAAGGGTGACCGGTTGATTGTGTTTATTACCAACTCGGAATTGGAAAATAAGGCATGCCCGGAAACGTATATAATCAATAAAAAAGAGGGTATGGGTGCTTCTGAGGAAATCACAAACTTGTTGGGAAAGAAGCTGAAAGTATGGTGGCAATTCTGGTTGTAGAGACGTTGCATGCAACGTCTCTACAACCAATGTTGCGCATGTTCGCATCCATGACAAAAACCCCAAAAAACATAATTTGGTTTGCAAGAAATATCACCCTTTTGTGTCTAAACCTATGAAAAGCAAATAGACCCAAGGGGGTGTTGTATGTCTGAAATGGAGCGCTACAAAAACAAATACCGTGTCGGAACAATCCGCTTGAAGGATTGGGATTATTCATCAAATGGATGTTATTTTGTCACGATCTGCACAAAAAACCAGGAACCGTTTTTTGGTGATTGGGTTGATGGCAGATTGGTTTTAAAGGATGTTGGGAAAATCGCGGAATGTTATTGGCGGGAAATTCCTGTGCATTTTCCGTGCGTGAAATTGGATGCGTTTGTGGTTATGCCGAATCATGTGCACGGGATTATTAATATTGAAAAACCGGTAGGTGGCAATGTAGAGACGTTGCATTGCGTCGGTAGAGACGTTGCCGGACATTGTAGAGATGTTGCGATTGTAAATCGTAGAGACGTTGCATGGCAATCCCGGTTTTATGAGAAAATCATCCGGGGTGAAAGGGATTTTCACCACATCCGTCAATACATCATGAATAATCCGGGGAATTAGCGGAATGACGGGAACCGGTCGCACCCAACGGAAAAAAAACGCTTTTTTGGGGCTTTTTGGCTTGACAGACGGGCCTGAATTGGGTAAATTAGCGACCTTGTTATTTATGATTTTGTAGGAAATGAAGGAGGATTTACTATGTCTACGCCTTTTCCCAAAACCGGAAAGGTGGAACGCAAATGGTTTTTAATCGACCTGGAGGGTAAAATACTGGGTCGTGCTGCTACGCGTGTGGCCATAATTTTAAAGGGGAAACACAAAGCCATTTATACACCGCACCTGGATACCGGCGATCATGTTGTTGTGATCAATGCCGAGAAAATCAGATTGACCGGAAGAAAGCTTGAAAAAAAACTTAATTTTAGACATTCCGGATGGCCGGGCGGCGCGAAGTTCACACCTTATTCTGAGATGATGGCGAAAAAACCGGAAGAGGTTTTTAAGCTGGCTGTGAAAGGCATGCTGCCGAAAAATACGTTGGGCCGCAATATGCTTAAAAAACTTAAAATTTACAAGGGCGACAAGCATGAACAGATTGCACAACAGCCCCAGAAAATGGAGATTTAACGTATGACGGAAACAAGTACACCCACCCCGCCGGTTGAACAGGCGGCAGTAGAATTTTTGGGAACCGGCCGCCGGAAATGTTCAGTGGCACGTGTTCGTTTGAAACCAGGCCAGGGAAATATTTTTATTAACCATCGTCCGGCGGAAGAATATTTTTCACGCCTGGTTCACCGCACACGTATTCGTCAGCCGCTGGAAGCGACTGCGACTGCCAACAAATTTGATGTTCATGTGAATGTGCATGGTGGCGGCTCGACAGGTCAAGCCGGCGCTATTTTACATGGCGTGGCTCGTGCCTTGATTAAGGCGGATGCGGATATGAGAAGTACGCTTTCCAAAGCCGGTTTTTTAACCCGTGATTCCCGGATGGTTGAGCGTAAGAAATACGGCCAGCCCGGCGCGCGTAAACGCTTCCAGTTTTCCAAGCGTTAATTTTTATCAGGTTATCCAGGGCGTTTCCTTCGGGAAACGCCCTTTTTTATTGTGTTTAAAATAAAGGCTTGATCCACAGATTACTCCCTACTCTCTGATATTAAAGCATTTGATTCGTAGGACCGGCAGATTTCGCAGATGAGATCCAAAGGATAAAACCTTAAAGAAAATATTTTTAAAGTTTTTAAAAATCCGTGTAATCTGCGTAATCGGTGGATGAGATTTTGACTTTATTTGGACAAATCAGTTAAAATATTATGGTATAAATCTAAAAAAACCTCTGCGTCCTCAGCGTCTCAGCGGTGATAGATGTTTGTACGGGTGGCTGAACCTGTTGAATCTTTTTTTCCCACATATTGTATGTATTGTGCCCCGCCCGTAGAGACGTTGCATGCAACGTCTCTACAACCACCTATATCCTAATTAATCCCGCATCGTTTAAACATCAAACTCTGGAAATTCCTGGAAAACCCTGTGAAAAAAGTGGGGAGATTTATTTTATGTGTTGACAAAATGGGGAGATAGGGGTAAATTATCCCATGATGTGGGGAAAAGTGGTGGAAAGTGGGGAAAACATATGTTCCTAGGAACGTATACACATACAGTCGATGAGAAAGGCCGTTTATCCATACCCTCGCGTTTTCGGGATGTGCTGTCGGAAAAGCAGCTGCCGGAAAAAGTGATTGTTACGCAGGGGTTGGATGCCTGTCTTGTGGGATATCCAGTCAATGAATGGAAAATTTTCCAGGAAAAAATAGTGAACCGGCCCATGAATAAAAGTGATGACCGGTATTTTATACGGCGTCTTCTGGCAGGTGCGACTGAATGCACCCTGGACAAACAAGGCCGTATTATGCTGCCGGCTGCGCTGCGGAATTATGCGGGTGTCACCCGTGAAGCGGTGGTGGTGGGTGTTTCCAATCGTATAGAAATTTGGTCGCCCGAACGTTGGGAAAAATATTTGCATGATGGTAAATCGCTGGAAGAAATTGCGGAGCAGATAGAAGATTTGTAGGGGCACGGCGCGCCGTGCCCCTACAGCATTGAATCAAAAAGAGAGGAGGTGATTGGAAGGTGAGTATCAAACTTTTGAACGAGGAAGATGTCGCGGTGATTGGTTTGCTGGGTGACATTGATATGCAGGAGGTTGTTAACATTCGCAACACCATTGCCTCTGTTTTGGACAGCGGCTGCAATCAACTCGTTTTGGATTTGTCACGGGTGCAACATATCAATGCCACCGGCATGGGTATTTTAACCGAAAGTCTCCGCCGCATTCGACATTTACAGGGTGATATGAAATTAGCCGGCGTGAATCCCTACGTGGAAAACATTTTTGAATTGACCGGCATAAAACGCTTTTTTGAAATTCACGCAACCCGTGGGGATGCAGTAAAAAGTTTTAAACGCTATAAATACGCTGCCGCATGACAGAGCATAAAACCGTGATGCTGCAAGAGGCCGTCCAGTGGTTGGCACCGAAGGGTGACGGCTGGTGGGCTGATTGTACAGTAGGCGGCGGTGGACATACTGAGGCACTCTTGGCGGCAACCGCACCCCATGGTCGGGTCCTCGGCCTGGACCAGGATGAAGCGGCCTTGGACCGTGCGCAGGAAAGGCTGGCATCCTATGGGTCGCGGCTGGTGCTGGTCCGGAATAATTTTCGTAATCTGGTGGCAGTTGCCGGGGAAATGAAAATTACAGGATTTTCAGGAGTGCTGATGGACTTGGGCGTTTCTTCTTTCCAGATCGACACTGCGACACGCGGATTTTCCTTTCTCCAACCCGGCCCTCTGGATATGCGCATGGATCAACGGCATGGCGTCACGGCAGCCGATATCGTCAATCATGCCGATGAAAAAGAACTGGCAGACATTTTTTATCGCCTCGGCGAGGAGCGGCGCTCCCGGCAGTTGGCACATCTGGTGGTTAAGAATCGGCCGCTGCAAAGCACGGATGAACTGGCCGCATTGGCCCGAAGAGCGGTCGGGCGGTCGGGGAAAATTCATCCGGCGACCCGGGCATTTCAAGCGCTGCGGATTGCGGTAAATGAGGAACTGGATAGTCTGCGCGAGGTGCTTGCAGCAGCTTCGCAGACAATGTGCCTGGGAGGACGGATGGTTGTGATCAGCTTTCATTCTTTGGAGGACCGGATCGTCAAAGAGACATTTCGCCTCAGCGGCTGGGAGCGGCTCACCAAGCATGTCATTCGGCCGAGTGAGGCGGAAACTGCCGGGAATTCACGTGCACGCAGTGCGCGTTTGCGTGCTGCGATATGGCAGGGAGGGGATCAAAATGACCGGTAGAACACTTACCGGAGAGCTGGACCGCGAGTTTATTACGATCTATTTTCTCCAGGAGGAGAAAGAAAAACGCCGTCTGGCGGTTCGCCGTCTTTCATTGGTTCTCGGGGTTATCTTTTTTTTGTTTGCGATTATCGGACTTCGCGTTTGGCAGCAAATGCAGGTGGTGAAGCTGGGGTACGAAATAAACCAGTACCGGCAGCAGTATCATCAACTGTTGGATGAAAACCGGATTCTGTTGAGCCGGCGCAATGCTTTGGCCAGCATGGAAAGAATTGAGACAATTGCCCGCGAGGCATTTGGACTGGAAATGCCCCAATCGCAGCAATTGATTTTTCTGGTGGACCCGGCTGCCAAGCCCGAGGGTATCGGCGGTTGGTTTTCAAAGGACGGTTTTTGGGGACGCTGGTTTAATATGTTAACCACGAATTCCCCGGGTTTTAAACCGGGGATGAAGTGGAATAGTAATAATGATCTTTTACAGATCATATCCAAATCTTCGCTCTCTTGCCCGGCGAATGCCGGGTACCGGGTTAGAGCGGGGAAATTGAAAAAGACTTAGAACAAGTCACATTTTGAAAATGAGGCATTTTATGGAACGATTATCACGATTCAGGCAATGCACCATGACGGGTTGCCTGACGGGGGCGAGAGTTGCGAAACGAAGCCATTGAACGACGCACAATTCTTTTTATACTCGGCTTCGGAGCGCTACTTACGATTCTAACGACACGTCTTTTCTACCTACAAATTATACAACACCAACATCTTTCGCAACTCGCCCTCCGACAACAGGAACGTACGATTGAGATCCAACCGGCGCGGGGCCGGATCTTTGATCGTGAGGGTCGTTCTTTGGCATTGAACCGCCAATCCAGTTCTTTTTATGCTGTGCCGGGAGAAATAAAAAATCCCAAAGCTGTGGCAACTAAATTATCCAGGACGCTGGGCGTTTCTCAGGGTCGGCTGGAGCGGCGCTTTCGCAGTCGCAAGGCATTTGTCTGGATTAAACGCAAGGTAGGCGATCAGGTTGCCAAGCAGGTGGACGGGCTGGGGATTGCGGGGGTGCATGAACTCAAAGAAACCACCCGGGTTTATCCGGAAGGCAAGCTGGCCTGCCACATACTGGGATTTGTCGGGATGGATAATCAGGGTTTGGGCGGTGTGGAACTGAAATTTGACAGTGCCATCCGGGGGCAAAGCGGGTGGATACGAATTAATCGCGATGCCAAGGGACGCAGGCTGCCGACCGCGACACGGGTGCACAAGCAGTCACAATCCGGTCAGGATGTCTATCTGACAATTGACAAAGTCATCCAGCATATTGCTGAGCGGGAATTGGGGCGCGCGATGACTGAGAGCCGCGCCAAGGCGGGGTCTGTCGTGATTATGAATTCGAAAACCGGTGAGGTTCTGGCCATGGCCAATAAACCGGATTTTGATCCCAATTATTTTAATCGTGTTAAAGCGGATCACCGGCGCAATCGTGCGATCACCGATGTGTATGAACCTGGCTCCACCATGAAAATTGTGGCTGCTTCAGCAGCGCTGGAAGAAGGGGTCTATCTGGACGCGGATATTATTGATTGTGAAAACGGCCGGGCAAAATTTTATGGCATGACGGTTCGGGACCACGAACCGCGCGGACGATTAACCTTTCGGGATGTGATCGTGTATTCGAGTAACATTGGTGCTGTGAAAATCGGGATCCGTCTGGGTGCAAAAAAAATGGCGCAGTATTTACAAATGTACGGTTTTGGGAAACCGACTGGTATTGAGCTGCCCGGGGAGTCGAGGGGGATTGTAAAGCCATTTGCCAAGTGGAAGCGATGGACGGAAGCTTCGGTACCTTTCGGGCAGGGCATGGCAGTGACTTCCATTCAATTGATGGCGGCGTATACTGCGATTGCAAATAATGGCCGGGTGTTAAAACCCTGGATTATCAAGGAAATGCGCCATCCGGATGAAATCCGCACCAAGGTTGGAAAAACAGAATATCAGTCGCAGGTGGTATCACCGGGAACAGCGGCTGCAATGCGCAGTATTTTACGGGACGTGGTGGTGCGGGGGTCAGGTGTGGCTGCCGGGTTGGATAATTATCAGGTGGCCGGCAAAACCGGCACAGCACAAAAACCGCTTTCCAATGGTCGCGGTTATGACCCGGTTTATCATGTTGCATCATTTATTGGTTTTTTTCCGGCAGATGAACCGGAATTTTTAATCGGTGTGATGATTGATGCGCCCCAGGGTGTCCAATGGGGCGGGGTGGTGGCAGGACCGGTTTTTCGGAAAATCAGCCGGAAGCTGGTGTCTTATCTCGGCATTCCGCCCGGACCCCAGAAAGTTTATGCATTTGCCAAGGATTATGAAAAAGATCCCATGGTGCAATTAGAGGGGATCGTTCGTGTTCCTAAGGTGACAGGGCTCAGTGTGAGGGAATCCAAAGCGGTATTGAAAAAAGAGGGGTTGCTCCCAGTTTGTCTGGGCAAGGGGACGCAGGTGGTGAGTCAGCGTCCGTTTGCCGATCAGTGGAGCAATCGTGATTCGCGTGTGATTTTATATATGGCGGATTCGGAGGGGGTAACGGTTTCGGAAGCGACACTGACGAAGAGTATTGTACCCAACCTTTCGGGACAGAGCATGCGCAATGCACTTTTGATATTGGAGCAATACGGATTGCATGCAGATATTTCAGGAAGCGGTGTGGTGAAACACCAGGACCCTAAACCGTATGCCAGGATCAGTCTGGGAGAACATTGTTCGATTGTGTGTGAGGACCCGGAGGAATGAGTATGACCCAAGTGCCCCTGTCATTGTTGGCAGCCGCCTTACCGGCGGCGGTGTTGTCGGGTAAGGCGGATCATATGATTACAGCCATTGCGGATGATTCCCGGAAGGTCCAAGCGGGTGCGCTTTATGCCTGTCTTCGCGGAGCGCGCTATGATGGACATGCATTTGCAGCGGATGCGGTCGTTGCCGGGGCCAGGGCATTGCTGGTGGACAAACCGGTGAAGGGGATTGACCGGCATGCGGTGGGTGTGATCACCGTGAAAAATGTTGCTCAAACACTGAAATGGCTGGCACCCCTATTTTACAATTATCCCAGTTTGGCACTGCGGATGGTCGGGATTACCGGGACAAATGGTAAGACAACGGTGACTTATTTACTGCGCGCTATTTTGGAAAAATCCGGAATGCGGCAGGGACGAAAAAGCCAGGTGGGTCTTTTGGGGACGATTCACCATGTGATTGCGGGAAAAATTATACCAGCGAAGAATACGACGCCCATGGCCTGGGATGTTCAACGTTTTTTGGCGGAAATGGTAAGCCAACACTGTCAAGCCGCCGTGATGGAGGTATCTTCTCATGCCCTGGCGGAAGACCGCGTCTGCGGGTGTGACTTTGATGTTGCGGTGTATACGAATTTAACCCCCGAACATCTGGATTATCATAAGACCATGGCGGCTTATGCCAGGACAAAACGGAAATTATTTTCTTCGCTGGGCAGGCCGGGTCTGAAAAAAAGTAAACGCTTTGCAGTGATTAACCTGGATGACCCGCATGCCGGTATGATGATGCAGGCGGCCAAAGGCGCGAAGGTGATTACCTACGGGATGACGTCCCGGGCAAAGGTCACAGCACACGCGATCAAGCTGGGTCCGGACGGGACACGATTTTTATTGAAAAGCGCGTCCCAAAAGATTCCGGTCCGGCTGCGTCTTTTGGGACGCTACAATTTGAGCAATGCCCTGGCTGCGGCAGCGGCGGCGCAGGCAATGGGTGTACCGCTGAAAAAAATCAAACAGGGATTGGAATCCATGATTGCGGTGAGCGGCCGGATGGAGCGCGTTCCCGGTCTGCAGAAATTCAATGTGGTGGTGGATTACGCACATACACCGGATGCATTGAAAAATGCTTTGCAGGCCATTCGGGAGACTACCGCAGGCCGGGTTATTCTGGTTTTTGGCTGCGGCGGGAACCGCGACGTTTCCAAGCGGGCGCCCATGGGGCGGCTGGCAGTTGAACTGGCCGAGGTGGTGGTTATCACCTCGGATAATCCCCGCCGCGAGGACCCGGAAAAAATTATCAAAGATATTCTCGTCGGGTGTCAGGTCAGGACAAAGCGCGGCGCTCAGGCAGACAAGGTATTGGTGGTGCAGGACCGGTCCCGGGCAATCAGAAGGGCCCTGGCCCTGGCCCAGCCCAAAGATACGGTTTTGATTGCGGGTAAGGGGCATGAAGCCTATCAGATTTTAAAAGACAAGACCATTGCGTGTGATGATCGCAGCATTGCCCGTGAAAGCATCAAGCAATTCATCCGGAGGAAATCATGGAAGGCATGACATTAGGGAAAATTGCCAATGCAGTACAAGGCCGGTTGGTCAATGTGCCGCGTAACCGCAAGGTGACCGGGGTTTCCATTGATTCACGTACGGTTCGTTCCGGGCAGCTTTTTGTCGCGCTGGCCGGCACACAGACTGATGGACATGATTATATGGAAGTTGCTGTTGCGGGCGGTGCGGTGGCGGGGATTTGTCAAAAAGCGATGGGAAAACTTCCTTATATTAAAGTTCGCAATGCGCGCAAAGCGCTGGGTGACTTGGCCGCTGCCTATCGACAGCTCTTTCCCTCCCTCCGGGTGGCGGCCATTACCGGCAGCAGCGGAAAGACCGTAACCAAGGAAATGCTGGCGGTGATACTCAACAAGCGGAGTAAAGTCCTGGAGAGTGAAGGTAATTTTAACAATGATCTGGGGCTGCCTTTGACGCTTTTTAATCTTGCGCTGCGGCATAAAATTGCGGTGGTAGAAATGGGAATGAATGCGCCGGGAGAGATCCGGCGGTTGGCTCGGATTGCGTTGCCGGAAGTGGGCATCCTTACAAATATCGGTGATGCCCACTTGGGAAATTTTACGAGCAAACGCGCTCTGGCCAATGCCAAACTGGAGCTGGTCCAGGAATTGAACGATGGGGGAACTGCGGTTTTAAATGCAGATGATCCTTATTTGAATAAGGCAGCGGAAAAATGCGAGCGTGTTCTGACTTTCGGCATGCATCCCCGGGCCGATGTCCGCGTGGTTTCGGCAGGTGTTCACTTGAACGGGACCCGTGTTGTACTCGCTTTTGCCGATCAAAAAGAGGAATTTCGCATGAAGGTGTTGGGTGTCCATCAAGCCTGGAATGCGGCGGCAGCCGTGGCAGGTGCAATTGCCATGGGAATTGGTTTTGATTCGGCGTGTGCCGCTTTGGAAGGGTTTCGGAACATGACCCGGATGCGGCTTGAACTGCTGCGCATTGGACAGCATCGTATTATCAATGATGCTTACAACAGCAATCCGCAATCTGCGGTGGCAGCGCTGAAACTTCTGGCTGAATTGCCCTCGCCGGGTAAAAAATATTTTATTGCCGGGTCCATGCTTGAGTTGGGTCGGCATTCAGGCGACGCGCACCGTGAATTGGGACATCAAGCCGCGATGCTGGGTGTGGATGGTTTAGTTACCGTAGGGAGTGAAGCGCGCAGTATTGCTGTTGGTGCCCGGCGCGCCGGCGGCATTCGGTGGATTACCAAATTAGATGGGGTCCATGAGGTCGCAGAAGCCTTGCGGCCCCAGTTGAGCCTGCAGGGGGACCTGATTTTGGTGAAAGGCTCGCGGGGCATTGGATTGGAACAATTTGTTGATGATCTCAGAAGGAGGACCGCGTAGCAAACCATTGTGCTGATGGTTGAATGTTGAATGGGCGACATACTTGCGACGTTACGATAACGACGACAGCGCTGCCCAGTACCTTACCGACACCACGCGAACGTTTTCCACCGACGCGAACGACTATGACGATACAGACGCTATATAAAATCATTCAACATTCAATTATCAGCATAATCAAAGTGGTTGCAAGGCAGGTCGTTTATGACAGGAGGGTGGTTGAAACGTGCTTTATTATTTTCTCTATCCATTAGCGGATATCTGGACAGGCTTTAATGTTTTTCGATACATCACATTCCGTTCTGTGTATGCGGCACTAACCGCGTTTTTGGTGTGCTTGCTGTTGGGTCCGGTGATCATCCGTATGCTGCGCAAGCGCGGGATCGGTCAAAATATCCGCAAGGACGGTCCGGACCGTCATCAAAAAAAAGCCGGGACACCGACCATGGGCGGTTTGATCATCCTGCCGGCGATTCTGCTGAGCATCGGCTTGTGGGCGCGGTGGGAATATTCAGGCATGTGGATTGTGACCATTGCATTGGTTTGGTTCGGGATGGTCGGTTTTTTGGATGATTATTTGAAAATAATCAAAAAACAGTCTCAGGGTTTGATTGCAAAAAAGAAACTGGTCCTCCAGCTGGTCGGGAGCGGCCTGATTATGCTGCTGTTCCTTTACTGGAATCAGGCTTGGGCACAGCGCGCCAGCATCAACCTGCCTTTTTTCAGTCAATCGGTGGACTTGCCGGTCTGGATATATTTTATTTTGGGTGTCTTGGTAATCACGTATGCCAGCAATGCGGTGAATCTGACCGATGGGTTGGACGGACTGGCGATCGGATCGCTGGCCCTGGTGGCCGGAACGTTTACGGTCATGAGCTATTTAGTCACGCATGTGAAATTTGCCGGTTATTTGAAAATTATTTTAATTCCCGGCGGAGCTGAACTCACTGTGGTGTGCAGTGCCATGGTCGGTGCAGCGCTGGGCTTCTTATGGTTTAATACGCATCCGGCCGAAATTTTTATGGGAGATACAGGCTCGCTTTCTCTCGGGGGCGTCTTGGGAACCCTGGCGGTATTGATTAAACAGGAAGTTCTGTTGGTGATTGTCGGCGGTATTTTTGTCGCAGAGGTCCTTTCGGTGATTCTGCAGGTGGGGTCGTTTAAGTTGACCGGAAAACGGATTTTTCTGATGGCGCCTTTGCATCATCATTTTGAGATGAAAGGGTGGTCTGAACCGAAAATTATTGTGCGTTTTTGGATCGTAGGCATCATGCTGGCGGTCATTGCTTTAAGTACGCTCAAACTGCGTTGACCGGCTATTTGGAAAATGGAGACAGTTGATGAAAGAAAAAATTGAAGTCAAAGATAAATCGGTCTTGATTATTGGTATGGCGCGCAGCGGCTGCGCGGCGGCACGCTTGCTGCATGCGCAAGGTGCCAAGGTAACCATTACCGATATCAAACCGGCGGAGGAACTGGAATCCGCGATTGAGGCATTGACACCTTTGGGAATCACCATTGAGACGGGCGGCCATAATCCGGAGAGCCTTAAAACAGCGGAACTGGTCGTGATCTCACCCGGTGTGCCGGCCGCCCAGCCGGTGGTGCAGGAAGCGGAAAATCTCAAGATCGAGATGATCTCCGAATTGGAACTGGCATATAATTTTTGTGATAATAAAATTGCGGCAATCACCGGGACCAACGGCAAAACCACAACTGTTCATCTTTTGGATGCCATGCTGCGGGATGCCGGTATTTCCTGTGTGATGGCGGGTAATATGGGGAGACCTTTTTCCGAGGTCGTGCTTGATCTTTCAAAAAATACAATAGTGATTCTGGAAGTTTCCAGCTTTCAGCTGGAAAGAATAAAAAATTTTCGGGCCAATGTGGCGGCTATTCTCAACGTCACGCCCGACCATTTGGACCGGTACACCGGCATGCAGGCTTATGTAGAAGCCAAGACCCGGATTGTCCGGTCACAACAGTCAAGTGACGTTTTAATTCTCAATGGCGAGGATAAATATACCCCCTTGCTGGTCAATCAAGCATCCGGCCGGCTTTTGACGTTTTCCGCACTGCGTCCACCGGAGATTGAAGGGACCTGGGTGGAACGCGGGAAAATTTTTTACCGGCTGTTCGGGCTCGGTCAGGATGAAATGATGTTGGCCGATGAAATGCTGATACCCGGACCGCATAATCTTGAGAACGCCTTGGCGGCCATTGCCATGGGTTTGAGCCTGGGGATCGGTGCGAAAAATATGGTTAAAACATTGCGTCAGTTTCGCGGTGTGCCGCATCGGTTGGAACCGGTTAAGCGGTCCCGCGGCATTTGGTTTATTAATGATTCCAAGGGAACCAATGTGGATGCGGTGGAAAAGGCGCTGCAAAGTTACAAGTCGCCGGTGATTTTGATTTTGGGCGGCCGGGATAAAAACGGAGATTTTCGCCGGTTGCGGGAATTGATACTGCAACGCGCCAGAGCGGTGGTGGTCATGGGTGAAGCAGCCAAGACCATTGCGGAGCAGCTCGAAGGCACGGTACAGATTATTCATGAAAATGAATTGGGCGGAGCAGTTCATGCGGCGGTAAGCATAGCGAGTGAGGGTGATGTGGTGTTGTTCTCGCCCGGGTGTGCAAGTTTTGATCAATTTAAAAATTTTGAGGAACGGGGCGAGACTTTCAAGCAGCTGGTGGAAGAGATGGCCCAAGTGACGGGAGACTAGGCAATGTTTTTTTGCGGGCAGCTCATGGGGGCGCAAGATGGAGACTAGACGGGAAATGCGCGGCAATATTGATATCACGTTTTTGGCACTGACAGCCATTTTAGTCGGTATCGGCCTGATTATGGTTTATTCTTCGTCGACCATTTTGGCGATGAAAAATTTTGGTGATTCCTATTTTTTCATCAAGCGTCAAATGGTATGGGCAACCATGGGATTTATCGCTCTTTTGGTGATTGCACGGTATCCCTATGCGTCGCTGCGTAAGTGGATCAAACCGGCAATGGTGATGTGCGGTGTTTTATTGATCGCGGTCTTGGTACTCTCGATTGGAAAAACCGTTGGGGGTGCCCGGCGTTGGCTTTTTTTTGGACCGATTTCTTTTCAACCGGCTGAATTTTTGAAGGTTGTACTCGTGCTTTATATGGCGGATTCCCTGGTGCGCAAAGAAAAAGTCATGGGCTCGTTTGTTCAAGGCGTACTGCCCCATCTGATGGTGTTGGGCGCGATTTCCATGTTGTTATTAATGCAGCCTGATTTGGGAACGGCGATTATATGTATTCTGGTAGGCGGCGGGATGATTTATCTGGCCGGTGCACGGTTATCGCATTTGGTCAGTTTGGGGTTGGCCGCACTGCCGGTTATGTTTTTATTAATTTATCAGGTTGATTATCGCCGTCGTCGTCTGGATGCTTTTTTGGATCCCTGGCAGGAACCTTTGGGCAAAGGGTTTCAGGTGATTCAGTCTTATTTGGCAATGGGAAGCGGGGGGTTGTGGGGAAGGGGTTTATGCGAAAGCCAACAAAAACTTTTTTATCTTCCTGCACCGCATACGGATTTTATTTTTAGTATTTTAGGTGAGGAATTAGGCTTTGTCGGAACCTTTGGATTGGTGCTCGTTTTTGGTTTTTTTCTCTGGCGGGGATTTCAGATTGCCCGAAATTGCAAAGACCGCTTTGGAAAACTGCTGGCCCTGGGGCTGGTGCTTTTGCTGGGTGTGCAGATTGTCATTAATATGGGTGTGACTACGGGTCTGGTTCCCACCAAGGGGACCACGCTGCCGCTGATCAGTACCGGCGGGTCCTCGCTCTTTTTTTCGATGGTGGCAATCGGCATCTTGCTCTCGATATCCCGTTACCATCCGCAGGAGCAGGGATGACGGCCGCGCCCGGGGTTTATGGCATCTGCGGCGGCGGCACCGGCGGGCATATTTTTCCGGCACTGGCTGTGGTCCGGGAATTACAGAAACTGGCGCCGGATGCCAAGGTGTACTATTTTGGGAAAGAGAAGGGGATGGAGGAAGACTTGGCGCAGCAACGGAAGCTTTCCTTTATTGGTTTAAAGCTCAGCGGCTTGTCCCGTTCTTTGACCTGGAAAAATGCGGTCAGCCTTTGGCAGGCAGGGGCCGGAATAGGGCGGGCACGGCACACGATTAATCAAACCGGCATCCAGGCAATCTTGGGGACCGGCGGCTATGTTTGCGGTCCGGTAATGCTGGCCGCAGCCAACTTGGGAATTCCCAGTATTATTCATGAAAGCAATTTTTTTCCCGGTCTTACCAACCGCTGGTTGGGACGCTGGGTGACGCAGGTGGCAGTGAGCCATGCCCCGACGGGAAAACATTTTTCTGCAGATAAAGTGGTGGTCACTGGATTTCCCTTGCGGGAAGGTCTGGATGCGCTTGACCGGGAAAGCGGCTGTAAAGTTTTTGGTTTGGATCCGGCGCGAAAAATATTATTTGTTTTTCCGGGATCTCAGGCCGCCCGGCGGATTAACCGGGCGATTGCCGATTTACTGCCCCGGTTGAACCAGGCGCTGCCTGGGTTGCAAATGATTTGGATGACCGGTGAGGCGGATTATGCGATGGCGAAACGCGTTTGCGAAAAAAGCAGTGTGAAGGTATCGTTGCATGCTTTTGTTCATGAGGTGCCGCAGGCTTATGCAGCTGCGGATTTGGTCCTGGCCCGGGCCGGTGCGGGGACGATTGCGGAATTATCCACGACCGGGAAACCGGCGTTATTGGTTCCTTATCCGCATGCCGCCGCCAACCACCAAGTGCACAATGCCGAGGTGCTGCAAAAATACGGATCGGCTGAGATGATGGAAGATGACGGCCTTAATGATGAAACGCTTTTGGCACGGCTGATGAAGGTGTTCAAACGCTTGCGGTATATGAATGATTGTGGTGCGGTGTTACGGGCGGGTTATCCCAAATACGCAGCGCGTGATCTGGCCGGGATGCTCATTGCACTGGCGGCAAAGAAAACCAAAGAAAGAAGCCGGTTGGGATGAAGCGAAAATTGAAAAGAGACGTTTATGCGGCATAAACAGAAAATACATTTTGTGGGGATTGGCGGATCGGGTATGAGCGGCATTGCCGAAGTATTGCTTAACCTGGGCTATCAGGTTACCGGTTCGGACCTGAAAGAATCGGAAATCGTCCGCCGGTTGCGCCGGCTTGGTGCCAAGGTGAAGATTGGGCACCGTCCTGAGCATCTTTCCGAGACCGTGGATGTGACCGTGGTCTCGAATGCCGTGCCGGAGACCAATCCGGAGATTCGGGTTGCGCGGGAACGCAATATACCGGTTGTACCGCGCGCGCAGATTCTTAATGATCTTATGCGTCTTAAACAAGGGGTTGCGATTGCGGGCACGCATGGGAAAACGTCGACCACATCGGTATTGGCTTGGATTTTGGCGCAAGCCGGTTTGGATCCTACCATGGTGATCGGCGGTGTCTTGAATAATATCAACCGCGGTGCGCGGATGGGAAAAGGAAATTATTTTGTGGTGGAAGCCTGCGAAGCCTATTCCTCGTTTTTGCATCTTTCGCCGGTTGCGGTTGCGATTACCAATATTGACGATGACCATATCGAAAACTATGGTACGCGTGATGCGCTGGATGATGCGTTCGTCGAATTTATCAATCGTGTGCCTTTTTGGGGGACCACCGTATTGAATTTTGATGACCCGGGTGTGCGTACGATTTTGCCGCGCGTGGTCAGGCGCAAGGTGACATATGGCTTTGATACCGAAGCGGAGATCCGGGCGGATGAACCGGTGGTGTCGGAGTTGAATCAGAGTTTTATGGTATTTAGAAAGAACCGGCGTTTGGGGCGTGTGCAGCTTCAGCTCCCCGGGCGTTTTAATGTGTCCAATGTACTTGCCGCAACCGGGTTGGCGCTTGAGTTGGGCGTGCCGTTTACCACCATCCAAAAGGCGGTGGCCGCTTTTACCGGCGTTCGACGGCGTTTTGAGAAAAAAGGCGTTGTTAATCAGGTAAGGATTTTTGATGATTATGCCCATCATCCGACGGAGGTGGCGGCAACATTAAAGGCGGCCCGCTCCTTAAAACCGGGTCGGCTGGTCGTGGTGTTTCAACCGCATTTGTTTTCCAGGACCCAGCGTCTCTACCAAGCATTTGCACGGGCACTGTTGTTGGCGGATGTGATCTATCTGGCGGACATTTATCCTGCGCGCGAGCGTCCTGTGCCGGGTGTGACATCTCAGTTGATTGCGGATCAGATGCGTATCGAGGGATATGCGCCGGATTGCGGCCCCCTGCCGCTGGCGCGTTTAGCCGGGAAATTAAAAAAAGAATTAAAGGCGAATGATTTGCTTTTAACCATGGGGGCCGGTGATGTTTATAAATTGGGCGAGCAGCTTGTGGCCGGGAAAGCAATCCGAAAGAAATCAGCGGTGAAAAAGTATATGAAGAAGAGGAAGAAAAAAGCATGAAACCGAATAGAAACAAAGTCGGAACAATGCCGGCGGGTTTGATGACCACTGCTGAGATCGTTCGGAAAATCGGGCGAAAAAAAATTGTGGTGATCATGGGCGGTTTCTCGGCGGAAAGAGAGATTTCCCTGCTGACCGGCCAGGCCATGTTTCGCGCGCTGCGTACGCTGCGCTGCAATGTCAGTCTCAAGGATATTAAATCTCCGAAAGATCTTTCGGCTGTCACAGCCATGCAACCGGCGGTGGTGGTGAATGGACTGCACGGGCCCGGCGGCGAAGATGGATCAGTGCAGGCTGCATTGGCATGGCAGGGAATTGTCTGTACAGGTTCGGGAACATTGGCCTCGGCCCTGGCAATGGATAAGCATCGCGCCAAGATGATGTTTCGTGCCAACGGTTTACCGACCGCAGATTGGACATTGATTGACAAGCAAACCGGTCGTATGCAGAAGCAACTGCGGCTGCCGGTGGTGGTGAAGCCCAATCGCTTGGGATCGGCCATCGGCATTTCGGTGGTCAAACAGCCGCGCCAATGGAAAGCGGCGTTGGAGCAGGCCCGTGGGTTCGGGGATGATGTGCTGGTGGAAAAATATTGCGCGGGACGTGAAATTTCAGTGGGTGTGGTCAAGGGGCGGCCCTTGCCGATCATCGAGATTGTTTCGAAAAAAGAATTTTATGATTATGAAGCTAAATATGTTGCGGGGATGTCAGAGCATATTATTCCGGCGCGGATTTCTTCTTTTCAGAGTGCGAGAGCCAAGACGATGGCAAAGTTGGCGATAGCCGTGCTCGGTTGTCAAGGCACACCCCGCGTCGATATGATTGTTATGAAAAACGGCCGGATGGTTATCTTGGAAGTCAACACACTGCCCGGCATGACCGCAACCAGTTTGCTGCCGGAGGCGGCACGCTCTGCGGGTATTGAGTTTGAACAGTTGGTAGGATTGCTGGTGTTGGATGCCTGGGATGCGCTGCGATGAACAGCTTTTATGGGTGGACCTATGCCGGCCGACTCAATGTTGCGGTGCGCCGGAATTCCCGGAGAAACAGCTACCTGCCGCAACGCAGGAAAACGCAAAAATTAAACAGCGCCCCGGCGCCCCGGCATGGTCGGCAACTGTCGTTGGGCCGGAGCGGGAGAATTGTGGTTGCAGTTCTTCTCGTCATGCTGAGTTTAATCGTGATGGGAAAAGAAGCGAGTCTAAGGGCGTCTGTTGAGCAGGCGGTGATCAATGGATGGCGGGAATTACAGCAGGTGCTGGGTTGGGAAGGTAAGCAGACGGTCCTGAACAGCGTTCCGGATGCGGCGGTGCGCGAGGATGTTACCATGGCAACGACGGATAAACTGGAATCGGTGGCGTGGGTGCTGGATAAAAATTTGTTTGCTTTGGATAAAAAAGGCGGGGTTTGGAGCTTGCCGGACGATGCCATGCCGGCTGATTTGCCGGTGATTACCGGTCTGGTGGTTCGGGAAGAACCGGGGAAAATGGGCATGCGGTTGCAGGTTGACTACAACACAGTTTTGATTCAGAAGATACTCAATACGCCTTATATCGGGCAGCTCTCTGAGATCCATCTGGGGTCGCCGGCCGGCGTCATTTTGTATACCCGGGATGGCATAAAAGTACTGCTGCAAAACAGTCCGGACCTTGACCGTGATCTCAAACGGTTGGGGGCGGTGATCGGGGACATTCGCGTAAAAGAAAAACGAATCGCATTGGTGGATCTGCGTTACAGCCGGCATGTTGTGGTTCGGCCGAAGCACAGGAGGTGAAAGATGGGAAAAAATATGTATGAAGATCTGATTGTAGGATTGGATCTCGGGACGACCAAGATATGCGCCGTGATTGCCGAAGTGCTGGCAGATGAACAGGTAAATATCATCGGTGTGGGCATCAAACCGTCCAAAGGGCTGCGCAAGGGCGTGGTGGTCAATATTGAAACGACGATTGAGTCGGTCAAAGCGGCGGTGGCTGAAGCGGAACGCATGGCAGGTGTTTCGGTTGGCTCGGTTTTTACCGGCATTGCCGGCGGGCATATCAAAGGGTTGAACTCACACGGCGTCATTGCGGTTTCGCGCAAGGATAAGGAAATTCATCAGGAGGATGTGGACCGCGTCATTGATGCCGCCAAGGCCATTGCGCTGCCTTTGGACCGTGAAGTGATTCATGTGATTCCGCAGGAATTCATCATTGACAATCAAGACGGTATTAAAGAACCGATCGGCATGTCAGGTGTGCGTTTGGAAGCGGAAGTCCATATGGTGACCGGCGCGGTAACCAGTGTGCAAAATATTATTAAAAGTGTGGAACGTGCAGGGTATGCGGTTGAGGATATTGTACTCCAGCCGTTGGCGAGTGCCGAGGCAGTGCTTAGTCCGGATGAAAAGGAGCTGGGTATTGTATTGGTGGATATCGGCGGCGGTACGACGGATATCGCGATTTTTGTAGATGGTTCGCTGTGGCATTCGAGTGTGCTCGCCATTGGCGGCAACATGCTTACGTCCGATATTGCCATCGGCATGCGGACGCCCAACCATGATGCGGAGCAGATTAAGCGCGAGTATGGCTGTGCCATGGTTTCCATGATCAATGAGGGGCAGGAAATTACGGTTCCCGGTGTCGGCGGACGCGAGCCGCGGATTATGCCGCGGCGCGACTTGGCTGAAATTATTCAACCGCGGATGGAAGAGATTTTTGAATTAGTTGATATGGAAATTAAAAAGAATGGTTTTGAAGAAAAAGCGGCGGCCGGAGTGGTGCTCACCGGCGGGTCCTCGCTTTTAGAGGGGACGGAAGTTTTGGCGGAGGAGATTTTGCAAGTCCCGGTCCGGATAGGCGCACCCAAAAATGTTACCGGAATGATTGATGTGATTACATCACCCAAATATTCAACCGCAGTGGGTTTGGTTTGCTTTGGGGCCAAGAGCCGACCTGCCGGGAAACCGGCGCGGTTTACCACTGAGCGCAACCTGTTTAACCGGACAATGGAGAGAATGAAAGAATGGTTTTCGGATTATTTTTAAGAGAAACACCGGTGTGCCGGGTGATACGGCACCTGGAACGATTTTCCCCAAAAGGAGGAGAGGCATCATGAGATTTGATTTTGATGAAGATTTGGCTGAACTTTCCGCAAAAATAAAAGTGGTGGGCGTTGGCGGCGGCGGCAACAATGCAGTGAATCGTATGATTGATATCGGGATTCGCGGCGTGGAGTATCTGTCTGTGAATACGGATGCCCAGGATTTGATTTCTTCCAAGGCCCCGGTACGCCTGCAGATTGGCAGGCAGCTGACCAGTGGGCTGGGCGCAGGTGCTGATCCTGAAGTTGGGCGTAAGGCGGCGTTGGAGAGTCAGGAAGAAATCGCGGCTGCCATCGCAGGCGCGCATATGGTGTTTGTTACGGCCGGATTGGGCGGCGGGACCGGGACCGGTGCTGCACCGGTGGTGGCGGAATTGGCGCGTAAGCAGGGATCACTCACGGTGGCTGTGGTCACGCGGCCGTTTAATTTTGAGGGCCGAACGCGTAAGCAACAGGCGGAGATCGGCTATGTTGCTCTGCAGGAAGCCTGTGATACGGTCATCACAGTGCCCAATGAACGCTTGCTGCAGGTGGTTAGCCAGCAAACCTCGCTGGTGGACGCCTTTAAGTATGCCGATGATATTCTGCGCCAAGCGGTACAAAGCATTGCGGAATTGATTACGGTTCCGGGAATTATTAATCTTGATTTTGCGGATATTAAAACAGTGATGTCGGAAATGGGCGGAGCATTGATGGGTACCGGAACAGCGAGCGGCGAGCAGCGGGCCTTAAAAGCGGCTCGGGAAGCCATCTCCAGTCCCTTGTTGGAGGATGTGAATATTTCCGGGGCCAAGGGTCTCTTGATTAATATTACCGGTGGCAGGACCTTGACCCTGCATGAAGCCAGCGAAGCTTCAGATGCTATTTTTGACTGGGCAGGCAAAGATGCCAATGTAATTTTTGGATCTGTCGTTGATGAAGATATGAATGACGAAGTGAAAGTTACGGTGATTGCCACGGGGTTTGAGCTGCAAAATACGCAGCAGGAAAAAGCACCGCTTAAATATCGCGGTTCCAAATCGCTTGATTTACAGACGTACTTGAAGGGCAAAGAGTCACAGCGGCGAAACACAGAGGGGTTCGTGCTTGATCCGGAAAACCATGAATCGGATCTGGATATTCCGACGTTTTTAAGACGCAAAGTTGAGGCGCGCTGATTTATGCAACGCGGGCATGATCGCTATAGCACCGGGGTGATATTGGTTTTATTCGGATTGATTGCAATGGGCGCGTCTGTTTGGGCTGCCGAACAGTCCGGGATTCGCATGGAACATTTTCGGAAGCCGGAGGTTAAAAATCTGTCGACACACAGCGAGGCCGGCGCGTTGCTGATGCCTTTAAAACCTGCGGTGGCGTATTTGGGCGGAGAAACCACATGGCACGGCACGACCCGCAAGGTGGTCGTCAAGGGCACGTCGGGCCGTACGGCAGTGATAACACTGGGCATGCCAAAAGTATTAATCGGACGCAATCAATTTGTGCGCATCCCGCATCTGCCCCGATTGCGCAAAGGGCAGGTGGTGCTCTCGCCGGAATCTTTGGTTGTCATCTGGAAGCGCATTGGCAATCAGCCGCCGATTTACGATCCCAAGACGGCTGTTTTTAAAATCGGGAAAAGTGGACAGGCGTCGTCTGCAACCGGAGCGATGTCGGGGCCGGTTCCTCAAAAAACCAGCAAAAAAACTCCGCCGATCATTGTCGTGGATGCCGGGCATGGCGGCAGAGATCCGGGAGCCATTGGGCCCTCCCGGCTAAAAGAAAAAACAGTGACCCTGGAGGTTGCAACCCAGCTGGCAGGATATTTGAAAAAACGCGGTTACAAAGTTGTGATGACCCGGAATAAAGATGTGTATATATCATTAAAAGAAAGAGCCGGGATCGCCAACCGGTTAAAAGCGGATTTATTTATTTCGGTTCATGCCAATGCTTCGCGCAATCGCAAAGCCCGTGGCAGCCAGGTTTTTATTTACAACCGGGAAGCATCGTCTAAACATGCGGCGGAAGCCGCGCGTTTGGAAAATCAGGATGCCAATTATCTTGAGATTATCAAAGATGATCTGCGTCAGGGTGTGCATGAAACGTCGAGCATTAATGCTTCCGGTTTTGTCAGTCAGGAACTTAAAAAAATGGGGCTTGAGACCCGGCGCATTGAACGTGCCCCGTTTTACGTGTTGGCAAAATCGCACATGCCGTCGATTTTAATTGAGACCGCTTTTATCAGCAATCGCAGCGAGGAACAAAAATTACGCAGCCGCGCTTTTTGCCGGAAATTGGCGGAAGGCATTGATCGCGGTATCTCGCAATATTACCGGGAACGTATGCGCGCGCAGCAGTAAACGGCCCGGCGGGAAGTGAATTGACAAGATTAAGCGGCGGACCTATAATTTCTTCATCAGTCGATTGCGCGAGCAAGCGCATTTTTTTTAAGTGAGGAATTTCTATGAGACGTTTGGTGTTGAGTTGCTGTCTGCTTTTTTTGTCCGCCGGTTTTTTCGGCTGCGTTGCCGTTGAAACGCAGCCCGAGTTCATGCCCGACGATTCCAGTGATCCTAATCCACGTGTGATACGGAAAATTCGTGTGGGACTCAATCCCATTGGTGTTCAGGTCACCGGGGATGATGCGTATGTTTATGTGGCCAATAGCGGCGATAATTCTGTTTCCAAAATCAGTACAGCGACCTGGCAGGTGGTCTCCAACCTTCAGGTTGAAAAAAATCCCGCTTGGCTGACGATTGATTCCGAGGACAAAAAAATTTATATCACATCCCGAGAGGGGCGCGCTGTCAGTCTTTTGGATGTTCAGGGAAATTATCTGCTCAATGCGATTGATCTGCCGTATACACCGGAAAAAATTGTTCTTCATCCGGAAAAATTGATTGCGTATGTCGGTTCGAGTCATTCATCCCATTTAATGGTTATCGATATCGTTCGGGCCAAGGTTATTCAGAATATGGTGCTCAATGGGGAATGCATTGGGCTCGCCATTACACCGGATGGCAGTGATATCTATGTCAGTACCCGCGCGGATCGTTACAATCTCCAGGTTATTTCAACCGCAGATCATGGTGTGGTTTTCAGGACCGATGTGGGATCTTCACCCCAGGCAGTCGCCATTGATACAAAAGGGGAGTATGCTTATGTCGCCAACCACGGCTCGAATGACTTAACAGTTGTGCATATCCCCACGCGGCATCCGGTAATTTCCATTCCGGTGGGCCAGGGACCGCTTGATGTTGCGCTTACTCCCAGTGGTAAATATGCTTATGTGGCCTGTCAGTTTGATAATTCCGTGGTGGTGGTTGATACAGCCAAAAATCAGGTTGTGACAAAAATTGAGCTGGAAGTGGTGCCTTATGGTATGGATTTCTCCTCAAATGGATCACGCCTGTTTGTTGCCAATTATAAGCAAAAAAGTCAGGGAAAAAATACTCAGGGAATTTCCGGACCGCAATTGACCCTGGGGACCGGTGCGGGGAACCGTATTGACAACAATATGCTGCTGGTGATTGATACACGCAGTTATCACTAATTTCAGGGAGGATTTCGGCGCCTTTTGCGATTCTGATATAGAAGATGTGGTGGGAAATAAAGTCGCAGTGCCGTTGTAATGCAATCCATGAATATTCTTTTTCCGGTTTCCGAATGTGTCCCGTTTGCCAAGACCGGCGGTTTGGCGGATGTGGCCGGTGCGCTTCCGCAATCCCTGGTCTTGCTGGGTCATACAGTTCATGTTGTGATGCCTTTTTACCGTCAGGTTCAAAATACCTCCATGGAAATTATCGATACAGGCGAGTGTCTCCAGGTGCCGGTGGGAAATGAATTGATTGAGGCACGTATTCACCGGACACGTCTTAGCGAAAATGGTCCGGTGATTCATTTTTTGAAAAATGATGCCTTGTTTTTCAGGGATGCGTTGTATCGCGGTTATGATGATAATGATAAGCGTTTTGTGTTTTTGAGCCGGGGAGCTTTGGAGCTGGGCAAGCATTTGAAAAAACAATGGGATATTGTTCATTGTCATGACTGGCATACCGGATTGGTGCCGGTGATGCTTAAAACATTTTATCAAGATACCACGGCGTTTCATAAGACCAAGAGTTTGGTGACGATACATAATTTGGCCTATCAGGGCCATTTTTCGAAAGCGGCAATGCAGCTGGCACAGCTTCCCTGGGAGTTGTTTCATCCTGATGGATTGGAATTCTATGACGGCCTTAACTTTCTTAAAGCCGGACTTGTGTATGCCGATTGGATCAGTACTGTTTCGCGGACGTATGCCCGCGAGATTGTATTGCCGGAGATGGGATGCGGCCTTGAGGGTGTCCTGGCGGCCCGTCAAGCAAAGCTTTCCGGTATTGTTAACGGTATTGACTATACAGTATGGGATCCTGCCCGGGATCAAAGCCTGCCGACTCAGTATGCCGCAGCGAGCCTATTGAAAAAACAAGCAGTCAAGCATGCCTTGTTGGACCGTGCCCGCCTGCTGCCGATAGAGCATGCACCGGTGATAGGTATGATCACCCGGCTGGACGACCAAAAAGGTCTGGATATTTTTGCTAATGCATTGGAACAACTGATGCAGCTGGAAATCCAGATCGTGATTCTGGGCACAGGTGAGCAAAAATATCACAATTTGCTTTTACAAGCCAAGTCCCGTTATCCGCGCAAACTCTCGGTGAATCTTGAATTTAATAATGATTTTGCCCACCTGATCTATGGAGGGACAGATATGTTTCTTATGCCCAGCAAGTATGAACCCTGCGGATTGGGCCAGTTGATCAGCATGAAATACGGGAGTATACCTGTGGTGCGCCGTATTGGGGGCCTGGCGGATACTGTCCAAGAATTTGACGGGAAGAATGGAACCGGATTTTCTTTTGTCCACTATTCTTCCTCCGCGCTGTACAGGGTGATTGCAAGAGCGCTGGATACGTATCACAATCAATCCACATGGCAAATTGTTGTCAACAACGCTATGAATCAGGACTATTCTTGGGACCGGTCTGCCGGTGACTATGTTGCGCTCTATAATAGTATGATTCAAAAATAAGCTTTTTTGTAACAATCGTTTGGTTTTTACCAGACGTCTTTAGGGTGTTCTGGATTGTTTTATGGGTGGCTGAGATGGAAAGTTTTTTTAAAACAAAAAAACGGCAGTGCTTAAAAATCACTTGCATTCAAGGCGTGAATCCTTTATATTATCCATCCGTTAATCAGTGGCAGAGAACCAAGTTTTGATCTGCTGTCAGCTTGTGTCCCCATCGTCTAGTGGCCTAGGACATCGCCCTTTCACGGCGATGACAGGGGTTCGAATCCCCTTGGGGATGCCAAAATAGAAACCCCGCACCAAAAGGTGCGGGGTTTTATATTAAGAATAGTATTTTGGGATTCGAAGCGAGAGAGCGCCGAGCGAATAGGAATCCGCCGGAGTAGGGAACGGTCGCGACCGTTCCCTACCACACCTAACCGGAAAAATAAGTGCCAGCCACCATTTTCAGAATTTTACCGCAGAGCCGCAGACTGCTTTTGACCGGCAAAAAGAGTGCCTAATCGCAGTAAAATTCTTTTCAAAATTTTGTCTGGATAGTACAATATTTAGATTGATTTGTATCTTTTTGAGGAGGGTCGTTCTGTTTTGAAAGCATTAATGATTAGTCCTAACTACCGTGAATCCTTCTGGAGTTATACCGATGTTATGAAAATCATCGCAAAAAAAACCCCCACAGCACCCTTGGGATTGTTGACCATTGCAGCCATGCTGCCTCCGACATGGGAGAAAAAAATTGTGGATATGAATGCCGGGATGTTGCGGGACAGGGATATTCAATGGGCGGAGATTATTTTTATCAGTTCGACCCATATTCAGCAGATAGCTGCCCGGGATGTGATTTCGCGCTGTAAGCAAATGGGTAAAAAAGTTGTTTGCGGAGGACCCCTGTTCACCACAGAGTGGGAAAAATTTCCTGAAGTGGACCATTTGGTTTTGAATGAAGCGGAATTGACGCTCCAGCCTTTTTTAGATGATTTTGAAAAAGGCAATCCGCAGCGGGTCTACAAAACAGAGCAATGGGCAAATTTGCACGAGACCCCGATGCCGCTTTGGGAGTTGGTGGATATTCAGGATTATTTTATGCTGAGCATTCAATTTTCCCGCGGATGTCCGTTCCAGTGTGAGTTTTGTGACGTGATCAAGCTTTACGGTCAGCGTTCCCGCACCAAGACAACCGAACAAATTATTCATGAGCTGGACCGGCTTTATGCACTGGGCTGGCGCGAAGCGATTCTTTTTGTGGATGATAATTTTATTGGGAATAGTCAGCAATTGAAAAGCGAGGTGCTGCCCGCCATGATGACTTGGCAGCAGGAACGGGGTTATCCGTTTCATTTTTATACTCAGGCATCAGTTAATATTGCGGATGATGACGAATTGCTCCGGTTGATGACACGGGTTGGATTTAACCGTGCTTTTTTGGGTATTGAGACCATTCATGAGGAAAGCCTGAAAGAATGTAATAAATATAACAATATGAAGCGGGACCTGGCGGCATGTGTCCGGAAATGCCATGTGGCCGGATTGCAGGTGCAGGGCGGGTTCATCGTGGGATTTGACAGTGATCCGCCTGAAATATTTGACCGGCTGATTCATTTTATTGAGCAAGCCGGGGTGGTCACTGCCATGATTTCTACGCTCAAGGCTATTCCGGGGACGCCAATGGCCAAGCGGCTGGCAGCTGAGAATCGGATTACCGGCGGGTTTACCGGGGATACTTCGGATGATGAGCTGAATTTTATTCCGAAGATGGATGAGAAATTATTGCATGACGGGTTTGAAAAAATCACCACCACAATTTATTCTCCGGAAAAGTATTATGGCCGGCTTAAACGATTCTTGCTCGCGTATCAACATGCGATTCCTGAGTCGCCCTTGCGCTTCCGCGCAGATATGCTTTTGCGTCTCTTCTGGGTTCTGGGTGTAAAAGCGCCTGCGCGGAAATATTTTTGGAATCTGTTTTTCTGGATTTTTAAAAACTGTTTTCATCAACTGCGCACCGGTATGTTTTTGGCGGCATTTGGCCATCATCATCATGATTTTTATGTTAAATATAACAAGGGTAGAAGGAAGATGTGAGGCGTTTATCGCGCCGGCGCGAACACAATGGGCAGCTTGCCCGGCGTGCTTGTCCGGCGAATGCCGGATGTCGGGTAAGCCTGTGGATTTTTATTGAAACCGGTTTTTACGCAGTTTATTGATTTCTTTAATGAGCCGGCCCATCTGTTTTTGTTCTGATTTAATTGCCTGCATCTTGGCAGGATCATATTTGCTCTCCTGATAATCCGCTTCTTTTTTTAATTGATGAAAATGTGTTAACCGTTCCGATGCCAATTGGCTTTTTTCAACGGCGCTTAAAACAGCACATCCGGGTTCTGCGGTATGTGAGCAATCTTTGAATCGGCACATTTTTGATAAAAGGGTAATGTCCTCAAAGGTGTGCGCCAGTCCTTCCGGATTTCCGGTCAGTCCAAATTCGCGCAATCCCGGGGTGTCGATTAAGATGCCGCCTTGGGGTAGCAGGAAGAGTTTTCTTGTGGTTGTGGCGTGTCGGCCTTTGTCATCATCCTCGCGGATGGTCAGGGTTTTTAACTGGGTTTGGCAAAGCGCGTTGACTAATGTGGATTTACCTACACCTGAAGAACCGATCAAACAACCGGTCTTGTTGGAATGGAAGTACTGTAAAATTGCATCCAGTCCTTCATGTTTTAAACTGCTGATGGCATGTACCGCGACACCCAGGGCGACATCTTCCGCCTGCGCGATTTTGGCAGGATAATCCGGGCATAGATCGGATTTGCTCAACAGCACCACTGGTGTGGCGCCGCTATTCCAGACCAGGATCAAGGTACGTTCCAGGCGGGAGGCGCTGAAATCCTGATTCAGACTCATAACTATAAATATGTAGTCCAAATTGGCGGCAATCGCCTGGGTCTCAAAGGATAGTTTGAATGAATTGCGGTCCATGGGCCTGCGTCTTATTAGCTGGGATTTGCGAGCTAAGATTTTCTCGATTAAGGCGCCGCCTTGACCGGAGTGATGAGCCAAAACCCAATCGCCGGCCACAGGCAGGAGATGTTCTTTATCAGTCTGGAATAAGAATTTGCCGGATAATTTTCCTTGAAATTCGTTTTGACCATCAGAGAGTGCCAAGAGGTTTTTGTGAACAGCGATTACCCGGAACGGGCAAAATGCAGCAAGATCCGTTTGCGAGAGCTGGTCCTGGAAAAAGGTTTGCCATCCAAGATGTGTGAGTGAATTCATGATTTCTATCCTCGTTTTTGTCTGTTTTTTATAGCATAGAAATAATAAAAAAGTTATAAAAACAATAATCGTATCGGATAGGGAGATTTAAAAAAATGAATATTCAGCTTGAAAATAAGGACTCAAATCGTCATAATTGGGGAATCATTTCAAAAAAGAATGTTTTGGAGGGATTTTGTTTATTCTTAAGCATAAAGCAGTATTCACACTTGGACTCAAACCTAAATTTCAGACACCTATTTACATTAGTATAATTTAAAAAACGGAAGGAGAGGAACGCATGAGAACAGTGAAAATGTGTTTACTTGGACTGGTAATTGCACTGGCATGCATTTTAACGAATGGTTCGGTTATGGCGGATCAGACCAATTACGCCATCGGTGAGGAAGCAGCTTCGGAATTGAAAATACCCTTGGGGGCAGGACCGGTTGGCATGGGTGAGGCCTTTGTCGGCAAGGCGGATGATGTTAATGCCACAGCGTGGAATCCTGCCGGGCTGGCTCAGATTACCAATCATCAGGCGGGTTTTATGCATAATATTTATCTTCAGGAAACGTCACTCGAATATGTCGCGTATGCCCAGCAACTGTTTGAAGGTGCCGGCGCGGGTGTTAATGTGATGTATCTTAACTATGGTACTATGGAAAAAGTCGACATCACCAGCAGCGGATTGCCCGAAATCGTTGGCGAATTTACCCCCTGGCTGGCAGCGGTGACGTTGGGCTATGGTCAGACCGTTATGACCGACCTCTCCGTAGGCGGCAGTGTGAAAATAGTCGCACAAAATATTGATGAAGAGAGCTATTCCGCCTTTGCAGTGGACTTGGCCGCATTATACAAAGTCGCGGCAGTTGAAGGTTTACAAACCGGCCTGGTTATTCAGAATTTGGGCAGCCAGATGGGTGATGCCAGCTTGCCTATGAATATCAAAGCCGGTGCCGCGTATTTACTGCCAATCAAAGCCAATGAAGGGGATGCTTTGACCGCAGTTTTGGACATCAACCTACCGATCAATGATTTAAACTATTTCTCCGCCAATGTTGGTGCAGAGTATATTTATAATAATTTGGCAGCTGTACGCGTTGGATATAAAATTAAAGACGCAGGAGAACTCGATGGCCTGGTTGGATTGACTGCCGGCGCAGGGATCAAACTCCAGATGTTCAATCTTGACTATGCTTTGGTTTCCTACGGTGACTTGGGCATGACCCATCAGATCATGGCCTCCGTCGGTTTCTGATTAAAGTAGTTATTTTAAAATAAACACAAAAAGCCCGGTTTCTTTATAGAACCGGTTTTTTTGTGTTTTCTAACCTCGCAACTTCGGTGTCCTCGCAACCTCGGTGTTCTGTCAAGTGCCAGCCACTTTTCTCCATTTTTTTCAATCCACGCAATCTGTCGTTTTTTTTCCAGCCCCACCTACCCACACCCAAAGGTGCCCACACACACAAAGGCACAAAGGTGCCAGCCACTTTTATAAAAAAAAGTGAAAGGAAATTGGGAAATGTCTGTCTAACTCAGTAAAACCAAAATAAGGAGGCAGGCAATGGGAAGGCTCTTGCGTTTAAAAGCACCGAATTTAACGTATCACATCACATCTCGTACCAATGGTAAGCGACTATTTATTAAGAAAAGCAAGGATCGTAAAGCACTCTGTCGTATATTGCAGCGTATTAAACTGAAATATGCCGCTAAAATATACGGATTCACACCCATGGGAAATCATTTCCATCTCATTATTAAAACAGAAGAAAAATCTGATATTTCAAGCTTTATGTGTGAATTCAAGACTGCCTATGCAAAATATTATAATACTAAGTACATGATATCCGGCCATTTTTGGGGAGACCGATTTCGTTCTACAATTATAGCAGAGGATAACCATATGCTGGCATGTTTGCGATATATTGACCGTAATCCGGTTAAGGCCGGAATTGTAGATTATCCGGAAAAATATGGCTGTTCCAGTTATGCCTGTTATGCATTTGGTAAAAGTCATGAAGCTATTAACATAGATCACCATCCGACATATTTGCAGTTATCCGGAGATGAAAAGACACGACAGCGCCTGTACCGGGAATATGTTGCGGGAGCGGATGAAATGTCGGATAATTTGCATGGTCGGTTGGAAAAATACCAGACATTCGGAAACGTGTCATTTGAAACCAGTTTGATATAAATAGTAATTGAGTAATTGAGTGGCTGGCACAATAGGGGATTGTGATGCAGGAGTATCTTTTGGCAGGTTTACTATTGGGAATCAATGCCGCACTTGCTCCTGGACCTTTGCTGGTGCTAACAATTTCAGAAACATTGCGGCATGGGTTTAAAGCGGGCGTGGAAGTGGCATTGGCACCTTTTATTACCGATTTACCTGTGATTGTATTGGTGTTGGTTTTGCTTCGTAAGATGGGACAATCCGAACCCATCATGGGCTTGATTACTTTGGCAGGTGGAGTATATTTGCTTTTTCTCGCATATGGGAATTTTAAAGCAGGAAAAATAATAGCAATAGAGTTTGAAGAGACAAAAAAACGAAAATCATTTCAAAAAGCGATTATAACTAATTTTCTCAATCCCAATCCATATCTTTTTTGGAGCACAATAGGCGGGGGTTACTTAATTAACGGAAGTGCCAGGCACAATATTGTTTTTTTAACAATTTTTTATATGATGTTAGTGGGAGGGAAGGTGGTTTTGGCATTTTTGGCGTATTATGGTCGTGCGTATTTACAAAGCCACGTTTACCGTTTTTGTATGGGTGGGCTGGGTGTGTTTATGCTGTTTTTTTCAGGAATGTTTTTTTATAAAGCGATGAAATTATTGTTTTATTAGAAAAAGTGCCTGGCACCGATGGGGGATGAGAGCGGTTTTTATGTGTGCTTAGCACTTTTTGTTTTTATTCGGTCTCAGGTACTGCATTCAAAATGGTGGTAATTATTTTTAGATGGTGTGCGACAATTTGCGGGGGTGTTCCCATTTGGTTTGATTTTTTAGCCAGATGTTCAATCACAGTTTTGAGTTCCAAGACGGTGGGTTGATTAAAATGTCCCTTAGTTTCTTTGAAAATTTCTTTAACGATCAGCACAACACTGGCCCGCGCTTCTTTTTGGGCGGTTGGATTCATCAATAATTCAGGGTTGTGAACGAGGTTCTCTTTTTGTGATTCGTAGAAGCACTGAATAATGAGATCTCTAACTTTTAGGGTGTCCAGATGACGTAGATCATCTTCGCTGGGGAACCACAATGGCATGGATTTAACTCCTCAGTTATATACAGTTAAAGTGGCTGGCACTAATGGTTGATTAATAGCATTTTATAGTAAAAGTGTTCGGAGCGACAGTAAAATGTATTTTTTTTGAAATAGGTTGACGAACGCTTTGGGTTTCGGTATGATTTGGAGCGAATTAACACAATTGTTGTGATTATGTCCCCCGATGCGTCTTTTTCAGGACCGGCGGGGGTTTGTTTTGTTCGCCGGCTTATTGTGCTACGCGAATACGCTGGGCTGCGTAGTGTCCCGGAAATGATGGCCCTTCAGGTCGGGACGGTCTGCCCGGCTTGCCCGGCGAATGCCGGGTGGACTGTGTCCGGCGCACTTGCCCAGCTTGCCCCGCGTATGCGGGGGCGAATGCCGGGTGTCGGATGCTGGGTGCCGGGTAAGTCTCGACTGGAATAAATATCGATCCTTGGAACGCTTTGCAGCCTGTGGATTTTTATCGCTTGCAATTCCATTTTTTTAGAAAGGAATAAGGATATGAAAAAGGCGGTTCTTTTTGATTTGGATGGTGTGATTGTTGATACGGCGCTCTACCATTATAAAGGGTGGAAAATGCTGGCTGATAAACTGGGCGTGCCTTTTGATGAAAAGGCCAATGAAAAGCTGCGGGGTGTTCCGCGGAGGGAATCGTTGCTGATGCTGCTGGGTAGAAATCCGGGTGAAGCTAAAATCAAGGAATATTCGGATTTGAAAAATGCGTACTATCTTCAAAAAGTTAAGGATATTAAACCCAAGGATGCGTTGCCGGGTGCGGTGGAAATGCTGCGGGGGCTGCGCAAGGCGGGATACAAAATCGGTCTGGGATCTTCTTCCAAAAACGCCAGGCTGGTATTGCGTCTGCTGAAATTGACAGATGCATTTGACACTATTGTCGACGGGACTCAAATTATCAAAGGCAAACCTGATCCGGAGTTGTTTGTAAAAGGTGCGCAGCGCCTGGGCGTTTTGCCGGAAAATTGTCTGGTGGTTGAAGATGCCGAGTCCGGCATTGAAGCTGCCATTGCGGCAGGGATGCATACGCTGGGTATCGGCAATCCGAAAAATTTAGGCAATGCAGAATGGGTGGTTGACGGTTTGCATCAAATTGATGTTGAAGGAATTGCGGGGATTTTGGAAGGACCGCCGGCTCCGGGTGATATAGATATTCATCCTGCCAAGATGGCAACGGTTGATTCAACTTGGTTGGTCACGGAAAACGGTTTCCGTCAAAAGCAGCAAGCCTGGCGGGAATCGCTTTTTGCTTTGGGCAATGGGTATATGGGGATACGGGGAAGCGTGGAAGAATATGACCTGCCTTATCCGGATTCCCGGCCGGATACGCTGGTGGCGGGTATTTTTGATAAGTATGAATCCTGGTACCAGGCGATTGTTAATTTGCCGTTTCCTTTTGCTGCGCGCATTCACCTTAACGGTGAAACCATTCGCATGGCATCCGGACAGGTTAAAAAGTACCGGCGTCACCTGGATATGTATCGCGGTGTTTTGACCCGCCGTTTTATCTGGCAGGATAAAAAAGGCCGCGAGACGGATGTGTGCTATGAACGGTTTGTCTCGATGGCCAACCGGCATCTGGCAGCCATGAAGGTCTCGGTCACACCGCTGAATTGGTCGGGGAGCGTGTCATTGGAAAATTTTATTGATGCCGAGGTGGATAATATTGATTTCCACAAAGGCGGTTATCAGATGCGTCCCGAACGGTATTATTTTGTGGAATTGGAATCATCCGGGAGTAGTGAGAAAAACGGGATACATACAACGGTGAAGACCAAGACCAATCCCCATCGTGTTTCCGAAGCGATTCGGATGTGGTTGTTCTGTGAGGGTGAAAAAGTTGCGTCTACGGGTAAAGTGGAGAAGTCGGCGAAGCGGGTTACCCGCCAGGATACGGTCAAGGTCACTAAAGGTAAAACCTATGTTATGGAAAAAATGATTGGTATTACCACCAGTCGTGATGGTTACAAAGGTGCGGCACTGTTGAAAGCGGCGGACCGGATTGCGGTCAAGGCGCTGGAACGCGGATTTGATTATGTACTGGCGGATCATTGTACTGCCTGGATCAAGCGGTGGCGCGCCGGCGATGTGGTGGTCTCGGGGCACGGTAGCGACCAGCAGGCATTGCGTTTTTCTATTTTTCATCTCTGTCAGTTTGTGAGTCCGGATGACAACCGTGTTAATATTGGTTCCCGGGGATTGACGGCAGAGATGCACTATGGCAATTGTTTTTGGGATACGGAACTCTTTATTCTGCCGTATTACATTTACACGTGGCCGGAAGCTGCGCGGGCATTGCTCGAGTACCGCTATCAGACTCTGCCGGAGGCAAGGAATAAGGCCAAACGGCTGTTTTTCGAGGGGGCCATGTATCCCTGGATGTCTTCTTATCCAGGCAAAGAACAGGCGGATTACTGGGAGTATGCCAATATTGCCATTCATATTGTTGGTGATGTTCATTATGCGCTTCAACACTATCGTAAGGCCACGGCGGATTGTGATTTTATGGAAAAATACGGGGCGGAGATTATTTTTGAGACGGCCCGTTTTTGGAACAGCCGTGCTTATTATAATCCCCGCCGCAAGGCGTATGTGATCAATACGGTGAAAGGGCCCAATGAATATGATGGTGTGGTGAATAATAATACCTATACCAATTGGCAGGCGCGTTTTAACTTGTCCGAAGCAGTCAGTGTGGCCAAGATACTTAAAAAGGAAAAAGCCGGACTCTATCGCAGTCTGGCCAAGAAGCTTAAATTGACGGACACAGAACTGCACGCTTGGGACAAAACCGCCCGGGGCATGGTTATTAATTATGATAAAAAGCGGAATCTGTATATTGAAGATGATTTGTTTATGGATAAAGAACCCGTTGATATGAAAAAACTTAAACCCGGTCAGGAGATAATTACAGAACTCGGTGTTTCCTGGGATACGTTGTTGCGCCTGCAGATTGTCAAGCAGGCAGATATTCTGCTCCTGATGACATTGTTCCCGGATCGTTTTACAGATGCTCAGAAAAAAAATGCCTGGAATTTTTATGAGCCCAAGACTTGTCACGACTCCTCGCTTTCGCCCAGTACGCATGCGATTGTGGCGGCACAGTTGGATATGCGGGAGCGTGCCATGCACTACTGGGACGAGACGGCGCGTTTGGATATTGACGATACTATGAAAAATTCTTTTTTAGGCGTGCATTCCGCTTGTGTCGGCGGGACTTGGCAGATTGTCATGCAGGGATTTGCCGGTATGCGTTTGCGGGACAATGGTTTTGCTTTTTCTCCCCGGGTTCCCAAGCGGTGGACTAAAATTCAGTTTCGTTTGCTGCATAAAAACCGGACACTGGAAGTGGTCATGCGTAAAAAGGACGCCACGTTTCGTTTGGCGGCGGGGGCGGAAAAATCACTCCAAATTGAGCTGGGGAAAAAGAAGCTTCTCTTGAAAAGCGGGGAACAGGTAACATTGCGGTATTGATCGACGATTGCTTGCGGGGAATTCAAAAAGACTAGTGTAGTGTCTCTTGAATAACTTTACATTTGTCATTGCGAGCGAAGCGAAGCCCCGACCGGATGGGGGATCGTATGGGACTTCCGTTGGTTGCAATCCTGCTTTTATCATCATTTTGCAATCAAAACAGATTGCTTCGTCACCAAAAACGTTCTTCGCAATGACAATCAAATGTAAAGAAGTGTTGGAGACACTACGCGAGTGTCGTATCTCTTAAATGCCGGAGCGTCTATGGCCGTTAAACAACGCAAACATATTTGGCGGGTTGTGTCGGGTGACCTGGAAATTGAGATTGACTGTTTGGCCGGAGGTAAAATCCGGCGACTGCTTTCCCGGAAGAGCAAACGGAATTTTTTTTTCAAGGACCCGCGCAAGCAGCTGAACGGCAAGGCATATCTGGAACATGATATTAGCGGGTTTGACGAGTGTTTTCCTACGGTGGGCAAGTCGCAGGGGCGGTTCGGCATGGACCATGGTGTGCTTTGGAATACGTCCTGGCAGGCTTCGCGTCAGGGTGATCAACTCATTACCCGGGTGGTCCGGCCGCACGGTATGCCGGTTATTTTCACACGCATTGTTTCGAAAAGCGGACCCAATAAAATTCATCTTGATTACACCATTGTCAATACCGGGAAAACCGCATTTCCGTTTATTTATTCCAGTCATCCTATTCTTGCACTGGATACTCAGTCGCGTATTGTATTGCCCGGCGTGAAGCAGCTTTCAGTTTTGGGCCATAACGGCGCGCTTAAGGCGGGGAATCGTCAGCCCTGGCCGTTGGCAGTTTTGAAAAACGGTACGCCCACGCGGTTGGATACTCATTTTAGTGCCCGGCGCCAACTTGCAGGCAAATGGTTTGCCAAGGGGATTGGTTCGGCGGAAATTTCTTTTCCCAGCACCAAGGAGCGTTTGACACTTACCTGGGACCAGGAGAAACTGCCGTATATGGGATTGTGGCTCTCTTTAGGTATACCGCTCGATAAGCGGCATACGGAATCCAAAGATTGGATTTGTGCGGCATTAGAACCTTGTTCCCATAACCACGATATCATTAACTCGCGGAAGATTGCTGCGCTCAAACCGGGAGAACCCTATTCTTTCTGGATGGAATGGGAATTGGATTCACGGAAAAAGGCAGCTAAACGTGTTCGGCGTAAGATACTTATTAAAAAAATCCGGCGGATGCTCCCGGTACGCAATAAAAGAAATTCAAAGAAAAAAGGCTAAGGGGACGTAAGGTGAATGCTCAACAGCATCAAAATTTTCAGGATTTTTCCATCACAGCATTTGTCGTATTGCTGATAAATATTTTAGTGATTCTGTTAAGTACAACCACACATTTTGTGATTGATAATCCCTGGCCCCAGCTATTGTTTTTAGAGATTTTTAAACAACCGCAGGTACAATTGTTGACTGTGATCATGACACCCATGCCGCTTTTTTCGCCGGCTTTAAATGTGCTGCTGGTCAGTTTGATGCCGTTATTGCTCCATCTGTATGCCCTGGTACTCTTGGGCCGAGTGATTGCCCATTGGGAACTTAAAGCGCGCGTGATTTATGTGTTGATGGCTTGCATTCCGGTTTTTGGGCCGATTGCCACCCAAATAGTTATGAAAAGTTTTCGTGAATTTAAAGAGTGATTTTTTTAGTGGAAAAGATGACCGGGAGCGGGCTTGTGCATTGACAGTGAAAAACGTCTTTGGTATAATTCCCGAAATTTTGAGAAATTGGTTTTCCATTTTAGAGGAAAAGAAGGAGTCGACCCGATGTTATTTAAAAAATATGAAAAAAACCCTATTTTGGAACCGGTTTTGGGCAGTCCATGGGAAGGGCATGCTGTTTGCAATCCGGGGGTGATTGAGGATGGCGGGAAAGTTTACATGCTCTACCGTGCGTCGGGGGAGACGGATGTCTATCGGATTTATTTCGGTTTGGCAGTGAGCGATGACGGATACACTTTCAAGCGTGTTTCTGAGAAACCGAATTATACCGGTATGCATGGGTTTGATTCGGGGTGCGTCGAGGATCCGCGGATTGTTAAAATGGAAGACGGTTATTTTTATGTAACGTATGCTTGCCGCGTGACGCCTTTTACCGCTTTTGTACAAGGCGATCACGCAGCGTTTCCGGAAGGGGCGCCCAAAAGTATGACTGAGAATTTTACCCGTACCGGCCTGATGCGCACAAAAGATTTTAAGTCCTATGAAAATCTTGGTGCCATCACACCGGATGATATTGATGATCGCGATGTGGTTATTTTTCCGGAAAAAGTAAACGGGAAGTATGTGATGTTCCGCCGCCCGGCGCATTATGTGGGAGCGCAATACGGGACTGAAAAACCCGGCATCTGGATGGCATTCTCCGATGATATGAAAACATGGAAAGATGATGTGTTGATTGCCAGGCCGGAAGTGGATTGGGATTGCTGCAAGATTGGCGCGAGCACACCGCCCATTAAGACTGAACAGGGCTGGTTGGTGATGTATCATGGTGTGGATGAAAAACGTATTTACCGTCAGGGTCTGATGATGCTCGATCTTCATGAGCCGACAAAAATTATTGCCCGGCCAAAAGGATTTATTCTTGAGCCGACTGAAAAATGGGAGATTACGGGTGTGGAGCATGATGTGGTTTTTGCCGTGGGCAATATTATTCTCGGTGAAAACATGCTGGTTTACTATGGTGGTGCGGACAAGGTGATTGGTGTTGCTACAGCCAAATTTAAGGATGTGGTTGAGTATGTCATGCAGGCAAAATAATCTTTTAAAAATCAGGTAAATGAGTAGGATAAAAAAAGCGGGGTTAATATCAACCCCGCTTTTTATTATTTAATGAAAAGTGGCTGGCACCCCAAACAGGCACCCCAAACAGAGTAGGGAACGGTCGCGACCGTTCCCTGCGTCATACCCGGTGGGATTTGTTGATATATTGGTTAATGAAGGATTTATCATGTTGGCGCGAACACAATGGGCGTGAGCCCATTGATGAAGCGAGTGAATATCGCCGCCCTGACCGGAAAAAATATGCAAACATCGGGAGGCTTCGCACAAGGCGAACATCTTATGACAAAAATACCACAGGCGTAAGCCTGTGGTATTTTTATTCTTAAGTGTACTTTTTTTTATGCGAGCTCCGCGTCTCAGCGGTAAGGTTTTTGTTCCTGCACCGTACGGAAAAAATACTGAAAATGCAAATTTTAGGTAATTTTTTGGATTACGAGGCACTTTTGGCAAAACAAGCATGTTGTGGCATTTTTATTCATCTGGGTACTGTTTGTTTTGTTCGGATTTCTCTTTGTTTTTTCACTCTTTTTAATTCCTTTAAATATTACATTTTATCTTACAAAAGCCAAACAAGAGTGTTTCACTATGAAACTAGCGCTTTTTTATAAAATAATTTTAGTGTTTTTATGCAGTCATAAATTTGACTCACCTTTTTTTTTGTGATATTTTAGTAATACGATTTTCCACGGATTTATATTTCAAAATCCTTGAACAAAAGGAGTGCTTGCCCCATGAAAAATATTTCTTTTTTTCCAAAAAACAGTATTGAGGTCAAAGACGTAACATCGATGCGATGGTGGCGTCATCCCATCCGAAAAAGTCTGACGCGCGTGATCGCCTTGTTGGTGACCATAACATTTGTGTTTCCGTATCTGACCTGGGCGTTTGAAGCGGATGCGTATCCGGCCGCAGGGTCAGCGGTGACGTTCAATGACGCTAAGGTGGAGATACCGGATGACTATGCGATGACATTGGATGCGAACCAGGGGCAGGCGCATCTGATCGTGCATGTGCAGGATCTGCATTGCAACTACGAGGTGCAGAGCAATATCGCGAATATTATTGACTATATGGCAGACAAACACGCGTTGAAATTGGTGGCATTGGAAGGGGCATCCAAGCCGGTCAATACAACGCATCTCTCCAGTTTTCCGAATGAACAAGTGAAAAAAGAAACCGGGCAATATTTTATGCGCCAGGGCAAGATCAGCGGTGCGGAGTATTATGCAGCCACCGGCCGTCACAAAATCAGTCTGAATGGTATTGAAAAAGCGGAGTTGTATGATGACAGCCGTGAGATGGTGATGAGCTTTTTAAATGATGAGAGCCAGGGTTATATTTATGATTTGTGTGACCTGCTTGATGAGATCAAAGGCGGCATTTACAACGATGGGCTGAAAAAAATTGATGCGCAAAAGCAGGCCTATCGCGAAGGTGATACCTCACAATTGAAGTATGGCGCTTTTTTATGCGGGGCGGCAAAAAAGCAGGGGATTCATTTGGATGCCTATCCGCAGCTGTTGGGATATGTTTCGAAGCGGCAAAATATTATTCCGCAAGATGTTGATCCGGATTTGGTATACAACCAGGTGGATGCACTGGACCGTGAAATTCGCAGAACGCTTTACACCGACAATGCTCAGCAGACCTTGGATATATTCAAACATCGTTTGGAAGTGATGGAAAAGCTGTTGAATATTTCCGCCACCCCGGAAGAATTGATTGAGTATCAGAGCAATCCGCAAGCCTTCCGTGTGGAACCCATTGTCGCATTTATTCAAAAGTATGATGCCATGGGTGACCTGGGCATGGATTTGGAAGTATTTGGTCTGGATACCTATCTGACCAAGGTAATGAAATTTTACCATTTGGCGGATTTGCGTTCGGATGCATTTGTGGAAAATACCCTGTCGGATATGAAAGCCGAAGGCACCAATCTGGCGGTGATGGTAACCGGCGGTTTTCATACTGAACGTGTTTTGGCAGTGATGAAGGCAAGGGGACTTTCTTATATTTCGGTCCGGCCGCGTATGACACATGAAGACTTGGTTAATCCGTATTTCGCATTGTTGCGTAACCGCCGTACGCCGTTGGAAAAATTGTTGGCTGAAAATCAGAATATTCTGGCTTTGGCACCGAGCTTCCCGCAGGTGGGAGAACCCAACACCGTTTTGAGCGCCCAGGATGAAGCCGTTCAGCCGGAGAATGTCAGGATCTTTTTGAATCTGATGCGAATGGTATTGCAGGAAACCGAGATTGCAGCGTTGGTGGAAAATGGTCAGACCACACTGGCCGGTCTGCGTGAGTCAGCCGAAGCCAGCCAGGCAGCCTATCCGTATGCCAATGAAATCCAGATTGATTGGGAAAATGCTCAGGCCAGTGAAAATGCATTTATCGTACCGTTTGCCGGATTGAATGTCTCGGCTGTGATTTTGCCCAAGGAGGCCAAGACGGTTGAAGGCGTGGCTTTGGCAACAATTGAGGGTGAGGGAGCTTATACGGTTACCGTGCTGGACAACGCGACGGTTGCCAAAACGCAGGAAAGAATTTTAAGCACCGGAACGCGTGTGGCTGGAACCGGTGTGCGCGGATTGTTGATGCCGTTGATGAGCCCGGCAGCTGTGATGACTGCCGGCGGCATGGTGATTGCAGCGCTGCAGCCGGTTGCCGGCAACGCCTTTGGTATCGGTAATATGATGAGCGGATTGAGCAATATGGTGAGCGGAATTCGTGGACCGCAGATGCCGGGCGGGCTGAACAATGCTTTGCGAAATCTTCGCGCTGCCAACAGTGAAGCCGGATTTATCTCGCGAAATCTTGCCATCGCACTGGGTGGATTGGCGGTTGCAGGTGTGGGCGTGTATGCATTGATTACATTGGGGGGATTTGCCCTGCTGCCGGTAGCGGCGATTGTGGTCGGTGTGGGGATATTTGCATTTCCGATTATAAGGACGGCGCTAAGCAGAGGCCGGGAAACTCAAGCTGCAGCGAAGCCGGTGGCAGCCCAGACGCGGATCGGAAAAATAGTGCAAAGTCAGGAACCGGATCAGACTAAAACAGAACTCAACACATATTTATATACAATTAAGAATATGCAGAGCAAAGAAGTATTGAAAGCGGAAGTGAAAGAATATGCGGTCGCACTGGAGGCAGGCGAGTTTGTCAGTGACCAGCAGGCGTTGGCAGTGCTTTCAAGTATGCTGGCCGCAGCCTATCAAAATCAAAATGTGGCCAATGTCAGTTACCTAATTCAGGCCTATGTTCTGGGAAACGATGTGATTACAGGGCATTTTGAAATGGATCGGTTGGATGCAGCCAATGTACTGGCGCATGCGACGGTCAGTCCTGAGATTACCGGCACCATCGGTGAACACAACACGGTTGTGCAGGAGACGATGGTTGATTTGTTGGCTTCATCCCTGGTGCAGCTATATGCTTTTGATGCCGAAGCGATGTTGACTAAAAAAGGCCGTATCGCGCGCGGCCATCGTATTAAGGGATTTTATGCCAACCTGGAAAGCAAACTGCAAAGCAGCCGGGCGGAAGCAATCGCATATATGCGGGCCAATATTAATAATCCTGATTTATTGGATCATCGCATGGCCGGAGAATTAAATACCATCCAGTTAACCAGTCGTGTTCTGTATCAAGTGGCCAATAGTAAGGTGGATATGAATAAACTGGTGGAAATGGGCGCTGACCGGACACGGTCATTTGAATTTCGCGGAGCAGTGAAAAACGTTGTTTCCATGAATAAAATAGCGGCGATTCAGGAGCCGCTCACCGTTTATATGACCTTTGCAGCGTATGGTGAGCATGCCAGAATGTTTAATGAAAATTTTCTTTATCATAAATTTGAGCAGGTTAAATTACTGTCTGAAGTTAATCCTAAATTAAAAATGGAAATTATCATTAGTGATGATGAATTTGCCAATACCTATCCTGCCCAGAAAATTAGCGGAAAAGATGAAAACGGCCGGGACTATGAAGAGCCCTTGGGATCAGTGAATATTCATATGGGGGAATTGTTCGGTTTGTTTACCGAGGCATTGACCGGCAATGGCAAGCAGGAAGCAGATGTTCATAACAGCTGGACATCTGAAATAAATGATAATGTGCGTTTGAGAATTGTGGATGTCGACAGTGCGATAAAACGCGAAAAAGCCGATCCCGGAAGCGTACCGGTGATGGCGGAATACATTAATGAAGCTGCCAGCCGCAAGGGCGGGTCCATTGCCTATGCATTGTGGCTGGGCGAGCAGCTTTCGCAGCAGAATCCTGATCGGTCTTTTGTTGCGTATACGGATGCGGATATTTCAACGGACTTGCTGCAAACCGGCTTGCTGGTGGAAAAAATGCTGGACGGTGCCGATGTCACCATTGCCAGTACGGAATTATCGGATTCGGTGATGGAAGGCAAAACCGCCGGCCGTAAAGTTCAGAGTATTGGCATGAATACTTTTTCAAATGGATTGTTGGATTTTAGTACGCAGATAGCGGCGATCTATCATTTGGGGAATGGTGTGCTGAATATACTTGGGCGCAAAGCCATTGCACCCAAGTGGGGAGGACGTATTACAGATACACAGCGTGGATTTAAAATGTTCACCCCCAAGACACTCCGCAAAATGATGGAAACATTCACTCAGTATCCGCAGGAAATGGCCATCGATACATCGTTGTTGGTGCAATTGAACAATATTGGCGCGAGAATTGACGAAGCGGGAATCGCCTGGAAACCGCTGGAAGAAGATTCCACCACCCGTCCGGCGGATGGTGTGAATATGTTGTATCGCTTGTTTACGCAGCGTATCGCGTATGTGCTGCCACGATTAAGCTTTGGTAAACGATTGGCGGCAACCTGGGTTGTTTTGTTGGCAGGCGCTTATTTGAAATTTGCTTTACGCGCTTTTGAACCTGCCAGCCATCCGTTTAAAGGCAAGGCCATCAACCGATTTAAAGCGGAAATGGTTGCCATGGAAGCGAAAGCGACCGGCAAAAGTGTGACGGAAATAACAGCAGAGATGAATGCTTATTACAGCCGGGCAGCGATCGGGGATGCAACTGCCGAAGCCTATGTGGAAGAATTCAAACAAAAAGAAATGGAACGTGTCAGCCAGGCGGAACCGGAAAATGCGGAAGCGATCATCGCGAATTTGAATAAGGTGAAAGTCAAAGCTTATGGTGTAAATGGCATGGTCAATTCGATCATTTTGACGAATCTGTCTTTGTTCGGAGGTCGGACGCAGGAAGTTAAAGTGGCCCTAACCACCAAAAATATCTTAAAGGAAATGGGACTGCTCAAGCTGGTCATGAGTATGTTTTTAGGCGGCGTGGCTGCTTTTGGAGTTTTGTCCATTGTGCTGGCAGGTGTTACACCGGCGGCAATTATAACGATAATCACGGCCGGCGTTTTAGCGTTTTTACCGGCTGTTACCGCGATGAGGAATATCCGGTCCATTAATGTATCGGCATCGGCCAATGAATTGGGACAAAAAGTAATTACAGAAGTGCGCAATCTGGGTATTGCCATCCCGGAAGATACAGCCATTGAAATCCGGGTGGGTGAGTTGAAATCAACCGGTAATAATATGAAAGAATTGGCCAAATGGGATGCGTTGACCAACCGCATCACTGTCAACCGGGAATTGTTGAAAAAAGAGAATCAAGCGGTGTTGGCCGGAACGCTTGCGCAGCAATTGGCGCAGGTATTTGGCGAAGAACTGGATTATGCTCAATTATATGAGATAGGAAAAAAAGTGGTTGAGAGACAAGGTCTATCGGTTGATGAATATATGGAGAGCCAGCGTATTAAGATTGGCTTGGTTTCTGCGTATGCCGGTCAGGGCGGTCTCAAAGAGTATGTAAATCATCTCTTAAATGGTTATGCGCATTTGGTAAAGGATGGACTTGTCAAAGTCGAAGTTTTTGGTCATACCACCGATCTGATGGAAAAGGATAAAATTGAACAAGGTGATAAGGAAAAAGGTCCCGGGTTGGTAGGGTTTGGACCGGACACAAAATTAGGCGGCTATGCTACTTTGACGGAACAAGTAGAAATGGCGCGAAAGATGTTTCAGGAAAATTTAACCTTGAGCGGTCGGACAGTCGCAATTTTGGACGGGACAGGCCGGTTACCTGCGGAGACTACCGGTGTTTTGGTTATTTCGCAGTCAGATGTGCAAACAGCTATTCGAAAAGGTGAATTGATCCGCGGCAATAAAGACAGCTATCGCAAATGGATTGGCGTCCGGGCCGAACAAGCCCGGGTCAATATTGTCGTGCGGGAGGGATTAGCGCAGGATGCAGAGCTTTTTAGCTCCCAACAGCAGGCAGATACCCGCAATATCCTGGATCAGAAATTTATTGGCGAACAGGAAATTACCAATGAATTTGGTACCGTGGTTAAGTTTGTTGTTACGTTACCAGAGGTGGATGAGCGTACGGTGAAAATAAATCTGGCCTCCGGTGAGAAAGTTGGCGTGCCGGTGCGCATCAATCGTGTTACACGCTTTAACGTCACCAGCAATGAGCAACTGATTCAGTCTTTGGCTGAACGCGGGGTGGATATTGTCAATTTTCAGTGGCTGATCACTTCGGCGGTAGATGCGGCGTCCGGTATGTTTAATGCATTTATGCCTGCCGCTGTACGGAAAATTGCTAATATTCCTACCACGGTCACCATGCATCATACCGCGTATACGATGGATATGGAAGCGGCGGGTAAGGTCCCGGATCTTAAATCGAAAGCAATCGTCATGGCAGGATCTGAATTGATTGAAAACGCGTTGTCAGCGACGGATCAGGTCTATGTGCTGCTCAATCGTTATGTGGATGCTTATCGTGATATTCGCAACATTCGTGCGCGGCGTATGCATCATGGCTATTTCAAACTTAAATCAAGGGTAGACCGGAAAGACGGTAAACTATTTATTGGGTCGGTAGGTAAATGGGGTGACTATAAAAAAGTTGAAGATGTGGTCCAATCATTGCAGGAAATGTTTAAACAGGATGCTTCTTTGAAGGGCAAGGCAATCGGTTTGATCGGCGGGGGAGACAACCCGAATGCTCTGGGCTATACCAAGTACATGAAAGAGTATTATCGCAATCATCCGGAAGAAGGTGTTTTGGTGATTGAAGCACGGGAAGTGGTTGAAGCGATCAGGGCTAAAAAACTTTTAGCAGATGATACGGATAGTTATCGTCAATGGATTGCCGGTCGCGCCAAAGAAGCCGGTGTGAATATTGTTTACCGTCCTGGATTTATTGAAAATGCAGAATTTGGACCGATCAATGCAGCCTATGATCTTAGCTTGCAGCCGTATCGGGCAACAACCGGTACTTCCGGTCCGGTACATGAAGCAGCGGGTTATGGCGGTACGCCGACCATTACATCCCTCCAGGAAAAATGGGCGGATGACATGGGTGATTTGCGAGAAGAGGGTATTTTCATCAATGGTATTCGTAACATTGAAGTGACTGATGAAAATGGCAAGAAAAAAATGATGGTGAATGTCCAGGCATTTGGTGCAAAGCTGGTGGAATTGGCAAACAACCCGGAAATGCGGGCAGAGCAGGCAGCGCAAAATTATGCGGCCGGCAAGATATTATTGCCTGTGGATGTTGCGCAACAATACTTTTCGGATTATCAGCGGATATTGGGCAAGGATCAATCGGATGTTGTGGTTGGGAAAGTAGCTTCTGACATGTCATCTCGCGCACCACCGACCGGTATCCGTTTTTGGGTTGGTTTTTTAGGTGTTGGGCTGCGTCTGGTACCGCGTATTTTTGTATCGGTTACCAATACAATTCAGTATACAGCCGGGCGGATAAAGAAGTTCGCGTTTAGTCATGCCAAGGGAGCCAAAGCGAACGAGACAAAGTTTGCTGAAACATGGGATGAAACCCAAGTTGTGAAATCCCGTAAACGCCAGATTTTGGCTGCTTCCGGTATTACAGCTGCTGCATTTGGTTTCTCGTTGATTTCTTATTTCAGTCTGGGCACAGCCGGCCAGGCGCAGATATTGAGCAATGTGACAACCTTTCTGGTCAATAACCAGCAATATTTAATCAATGGCGGAATCTTCGCCGTACTGACGGCGTTACAGGATATTATTGGACAGAAATTATCAGATCGTCCCACCTTCAATTGGAAACAGACATTTTTCTCAGCCATCCTGGGCGGTACGGTAGGCGTACAAGTCGCGCTTCTTTTCACTGCAATTGATTGGGCGTTTCCGCTGACCGGGATTGCAGATTCCAATTTCTTTAAACTTTTCGGAATGAACGAGATACTGAGTGTTTTACCCGGAATAACCATCAAGTTTATCCGTATGTTCGGTGCCCTGGTTGCCGGACTCATGATTTCGCTGGAGTACAACGTACTGACCATGATTTTTGGGAAGAATCTGGGGAATTACACTGTCAAGGACCAGGCGATCAAAGCAGTGGACTTTAATATATTAAAGTCCCCCTTTGCCCTGCTGTGGGGATTTTTTAATCAAAATTATTCCCCGGCAATCATTTCTGTTTTTGGCATGGCGTTTCCTTTTAGGGCGGCGGCGCAGGGATTTTACGATTTTCTGTGGGGCGGGATTCAGGCCTGGGCCTTCAATGCGCAGGAGCCGCTGCGGTATAAATTACAGCGTCTGCTTTATCGTGTTACCGGGCGTGGTTTCACCAATGAAAAGGCAGCGTATGGGATGATTGCGGACGGTCGTGTGTTAACGGTGAGTGAATTTGCCGGATTGGTCAACATTAATGAGGCGGCGGCGAAAAAAGCACTCGAATATCTGGCCTCGCCTTTGGGTGAGAAAGTGGAAATGGGTGGTATTGATAAAAAGATCGCAGCCGATGGTCAAGAGGTCTACTATCAGATCAAAGCTGCTGATATGTCTAAAGCGCGCGTGGTCATTTTAGCCGGCGGCGGCGGGGAGCGGGTTTGGCCGGCCAGTGACGGCACCTATCCCAAACAATTTCAGTCTTTTTCCAAAGACGGTAAAACCATGCTGGCAAAGACGGTTGCGCGTGTCATGAGCATGGGTATTGCCAAAGAACAGATTTTGATTGCCACGCGTTCATCATTTGTAACTCAGGTTCAGGAATCATTACCCACTGATTTCCCTGTAGAAAATATTATCGGTGAACCGGGAAAGAAAGATACCGGTGCAGCCATTGCCCTAAATTTGGCGCATATGGAACCTGGCACCACGGGTGTGTTTTTACCGGCAGATCATGTTATTTCAGAGCATCTCACCGGCGCTGAACAGGCAGAAGCGCTGGATACATTCCGTCAGGCAATTGAGGCGGGTGTGAAAGCATCGCAGAATAAGGAACGTGTGGTCTCGACCATTGGTATTCGCCCCAGTTATGCGGCTACCGGATATGGTTATATCCAGACCGGCGACCAAACAAAAATGGGTGTGGATAAAACCAATGTATTGCAGGGAAAAGGTTTTCAGGAAAAACCAAAAAAAGACGTAGCAATCGAGATGGTGCAAAGCGGCGATTATGTCTGGAATGCCGGTATGTTTGTGATGCAGCGTGACTTTGGACTCGAACTTTTTGAAAAACATGCGCCTGCGATTTCTCAAGCTATGGACGGTATCCGGAATCGGTTGAGTACTATCGCAGAGCTCCGGGCGCAACAGCTTGGTGATGGCTTTGTTGAACCTCGGCAAAGAGCGATTGAACGAAATCAGCGTGAAATTGCCGAGCTCTATAATGGTATTCCCAAAGAAGCGGCTGTTTCGGTTGATTTTGCGATTATGGAAAATCTTAAGCAGGAATTGATGACCGTGGAAGGGACTTTTCCCTGGTTTGATGAGGGAGACTGGGGTTCTATGACTGAGGCCAAGGATCAGGATGGTAATCAGGAAATCGGACCGGGCCAAGTGCGGCTGGAGGGTACGCAGAACACCGTGGTTTATGCCGGCCAAAATATCAATGTGACTGTGCGCGGTTTGGATGATCATGTGGTGGCAGTCAAAGACGGTATGGTGCTGGTGATGCCCAAAGCACTTTCGGATAAATTGAAAACATTAACCGCAGAGTTAAATACGGATGCGGCAATGAAACAGTTTGTTGCCGGTACGGCGTCGGACCGCGGAGCCGGATTGGTCCACCAAAAGGATTCTGAAAACAGCCGGGTGGATACGGATAACGGGTTAGTGGCGCTTTTTGGTGTGACCGGTGTGCGGGTAAAACAAACCGGTGACCGTGTGATTGTGGAAAAGGATGTTGCGACCGGAATCACCCGCCGCGGACAGCGCGGTTCGGCAACCCTGGATTTTGCCATGCTCTTGGGTGGGATTGGCATGATTGGTTTGGGTGTGTTTCTTGGCATTACCGGTGCTGGATTGATGATGGTGGTCGGCGGATTGGCAGCCTCGCTCGGCGTCGCGCTGGCGGTTATGCCGGCATTGTACCGGGTTTGGCAGAACCGGGGTGCGGTGAAGGCCGAGACCCGTCTGGAAAAAGCACTGGATACGGCTACGGGAATTGCGGCGATTTCAGGTTTTATCTGGTTGGGTGCGGTGGTGCTGGGGTCAGTGGTTTCCATGGTAGGTTTCCTGATTGCCACTCTGGGCGGGAGTCCGGATGTTTTTCAATTGGTGGAATTTGTCTCAGCGTATGGTTATTTGGCGATGACCGGACTCTACGGCGTGGCCTTGTCCAGTTTTGGTGCGCTCTATGTTATGAACAGGATTAAACGCTGGTTTTCCGATGGTCTGACAAAAGCATCCTGGACCAAGAACAAAGCACTCAAATTTGGAACCTCGGGCCTGCGCGGTTTGGTAACGGATATGACGGATGCTGAGTGCTATATAAATACTAAAGGTTATGTTGAATATTTGATTGATACCAACCAAATTAAGCGCGGTGACACGATCACTATTGGCGGTGATCTTCGCAGCTCAACCGACCGGATCATGGAAGCGGTGGCACGCGGTGTCTTGGACGCAGGCTGTAAGGTGGAAAATATCGGTAAGGTGCCGAGTCCGACTGTCATGTTCCATGCCATGCAAAAGGGGCAGGCCAGCGTGATGGTGACCGGATCGCATATTCCGGATGACCGCAATGGCATCAAATTTAACAAAGCGGATGGCGAGGTCTTAAAAGCGGATGAGGCAGGTGTTCTTGCCTCAGTGAATAAGGTTCGTGCAGAAGAAGTCGCTAAAAATGTACTTAAAAGTAATTTTGACAATGAAGGCATGCTCAAGGCCGGTGTGGAAAAAGCTCTGGGAAAAGAAAATACTGCAGCCTATACCCAGTTTGTCAGACGCTATCTGGATATTTTTCCGGCAAATGCGCTTAAGGGGCGGAAGATCGTGGTGGAACAGCATTCCGCTGTCGGGCGCGACATGCTGGTCGAGATTCTGGAAGGTCTGGGTGCCGAGGTGGTCGCAGCGCAGCGCAGCGAGGCCTTTGTTCCCAAGGATACGGAAAATATTACCCAGGAGACGCGGGATAATTTTAGAGTACTGGCCAAAGAGCACCAACCCTTTGCTATTGTCTCGACGGACGGTGATTCGGACCGGCCCTTTGTAGTGGATGAAAATGGTTTGTTTAACCGTGGTGATGAATTGGGTATTGTGGTGGCAAGATTCCTGGGTGCGGATTTTGCAGCCGTACCGATCAGTTCGAATGACGCAGTGCTTAATGTGCTGGGGAGTGAAAGCGTACCACTGCAGCTGACCCGGATTGGATCACCGTATGTGATTGCAGCCATGAATGAGGCCATGGCCCAGGGGAAACAACGGGTGGTGTCCTGGGAAGTCAACGGCGGATTTTTGACAGCCAATGACATGGAAATCAATGGCAAAATTCTGAAAGCATTGCCCACACGGGATGCCATTCTGCCGATTATTGTGGCACTATTGGCTGCGCATGAAAAGGGAAGTGTCTCGCAGGTGTTTGGTGAATTGCCGCAGCGGTTTACCCAGGCCGGGTTGCTGGATAATTTCCCACAGTCGGTGAGCCAGGCATTGCTTACCATGCTCAAACCGAGCGATGGAACCATCCTGCAGGTGAATTATCTGATAGGCACCATCGAGGTGGAGCGCAGCGACGGGAGCAAAGAGTCCATCCCCATGGATGGGGAGCTGGCGAAAGAAATGCTGGCAGTGAAAGCGACGCTGGAGAATCAATATTTTACTTCGGAAAATGGTTTCGGCGAGCTGGCCTCCATGAATTTTATTGACGGTGTGCGGATGCGTTTTTCAAATCAGGATGTGGCGCATATTCGTCCGTCAGGCAACGCACCGCAGTTGCGGATGTATACTAACACGGATTCGCAGGAACGGGCCAACCAGGTCGTGGACCAGGGGATTGCAGATGGCGGCATTCTGCGTCAGATGGAAAAAGATTTGAAAGGTGCGGATCAGACAACAACGCGCCAACGCAGCGGCGAGGCGGGATTTGTCACGCTGCCAGTGATGGCATCTGTTGCCGGTCTGGGTATGCTGGCAGGAGCAATTATTTTGGCAATCGGAGCCGGAACGCTGATTATGCCGGCAATTATTTTGGGCGCGGCCGGGTTTGTGTTTTTTATGGGAGGTATTTTATTCGCGCTGCGTGATAACGTCCTGGGAACTCGGGGATTTGTGAATCAGGTCCGGGTCCGGATCAATGGCAAGCGCGCCAACATCCGGATTGATCTCCATCAAGCTGAGACAGTGAAAGGCGCGATTGTTCCGCGTTTTGTCAGTAAACAACAGAATTTCACACTTCGGTTTGAGGATCGTGCGTTATCCGGGAAATTGCTTGAAGTTGAAGGGAAAACCTACCTGAAAATTGGAGAGCGCTGGGTTATGGTCCAGCAAACCGATTTGAATACCCTGCCCCTGGCGGAATTGGTCAACAGCGAATTGTTGTTGGGCAACCCGGGGTTGCGTACTTTCCTGGGGATCAAAGCGGTGACAGCGGATCATTTGGCAATGAAGCTGCCGGAAAATATCCGGGCAGTCACTGAATTGCCGGGTATTGCAGAAACCCGCTATGACCAAACCGTGATTGATGATGCTTTGGAAACCCTGGCAGCAACCGATTTGATCCGTCTGATGGAAAGTGATAATTTACGTACGGAGCATTTGGTTGATTATCTGGATGGCCTGGCAGTGATTGCCGGCAAACAAGCGTTGCATTATGATGAATTCAAAGTCGCCATGGACAAACTTCAGATTTTTCTGGGCATTGCTCCGACGCTAATGGGGTTGAACATATCCCAAGAAATGCAGGCAGATGCCGGCCAACTGATGGTCTATTTTACCAAATTAAAAATGGGCTATCCTGAGCTGCTCATGGATAGAATAAAACAGGATATAAGCCAGATAAAAACCGAAGTGGACAATATGGGGACCATCGTGGATGGCAAGACCGGTGCCATTGCGGAAGGCGACCTGGTCAATGTTAATTTCCTGGATGTAACCCAAAAACAGGATTTGGAAAATCAATTTGCCGCCCAGGGAATTAATCCGGCAGACTATAAAACCATTGCTGAGATCGGCATTGCCGGTCAGGGCAGCCGGATTCTCAAAGATTATTTCCGGCGCAACAAAATGGATACGCAAGTTTTCCCGGCAGCAGATGCTTTTATGAATTACCTGCGCGGCAAAGGCGTGGCAGGCAAAGCGTTGGCGGCCAGGCTTGCCAATCAAACGTATACCGGTCTTATTGGCATGATGGCGGCGCGCAATCCGGGTGCCATCTGGATTGGCGGGATGCCCACCATTCAGTCGATTGAAAAATTAGTAGGCAAGGGCCGACGGATTTTAACCCAGGCAGTGGTCCACTACCTTAATTTGGACGGGACATTTCAAAAGGAAAAAGTCGATGTTGGGGGCCACGGATTTTTGCCCCGGACCTTGGCCAATGATGCGGAAGCATTGGTCGGCATGATTGAGCAAGGCGCGGTCTGGGAGCATATCCAGGGCGATGATCTGGGCAATGAATTTAACTCGGGTGCCATGGCCTGGATGATCAAGACCGGGCAGACGCCGTTCTCGCCTTTGGTCACACCCCAGGAAATACATTTTAATGACCGGTTGGCGAGTATTGTCCGTTTGGTTGAAGCCGGTCGGACGGTGACCATAGCCGGTAAAAAGGTTGCCGCAGTTGAGGGGCGGGTTATTGTTCTGGAAGATGGTGTCCGTCTGGATGTGGAAGCGGAGATGGATAAATTCCGTCAGGACCGGGATGCCATGAATGCAATGGTAGCCCGGGCCGGCGCCCTGAAAGCCGATCCAATTGCACAGCGGGACAGCATCATTGCGGCCATGACGTTTTTTATGGAAAGTATTTATCAACCGGTTGCAGCTGTGAATTATACGGCGGACGGTAAGACCAAGCCTTTATTTGCCTATTCGCAAAAAGCCGGCGGCTCACTCATTGAAGTGGCCGGCGGTGCGCGGTTTGCTGAACAAAGTAATTATACGGATGAAGTAACAATGACCAACAGCCAGGGACGAACATCCGCCTTTCCGCGTAATGTTTTCCTGGCAATTATGCAGCGTGATTTTAATACGAACCATTTCAGCGTTGATCCGATTGCGATTGCAGCCAACCGGGACAGTGAGATTAAAAATGCCTATCATGCGTTTCTGGAATATGCCCAGGTTCTCCGGGAAAATCCGGCTGCGCTGGCAAAGCGGCGCCGGATTTTGGAAGAAAAGGTGGCGGCCCGGATACGTGTTATCGGGACAACCGATTGGGCCTATCGCGGTCTGGCAGTGGAGCGGCTTATGCTGGCGGTTTTCCCGATTCCGTGTGAGTACAAGGGTAAAGGTGAGACAGCATTTATCAAGCTGAATATGATGGCCCAGGATGTAATTTCATTTGAAGCCATGCTGGCATTGAGTAAAACAACTGCTGAGGATATCACGCTTGATCAACTGGATGAGATTATGCAGAGTGCCGGCAGCCGGGAAACGTTTGCGGATAAAGCAGTGGTGAAAAATGAAATGTTTAAGCGGTCGGGAATTGATTTGGCACCGGCGGATGGTTTGGAAAACATTCCCCGTTTTAAATCGATTATGGTGGATATGAATGATTTTACCCAGGCCAAGGATGATTTTTCCCAGGTGAATTTAAGACTTAACCCGGTGGTGGGTAATTTCTTTGATGACACGTTGGGTGATCTGCAGCGCCAGGCCTTGACCGGTATCTGGTGGGCACAGGAAGCACAGCAACTTGGTTTGATTGGTGAGAAGGCACAAGCAGTATTCCAGGCAGTCTGTCAAGCAGTGGTTATCAATGGGCCGAAATTGGAGGACAATGCCCCGGCTCAGGAAAAAATAGACTATGCGAAAAAGCTTGAATTGCTGCATGCGATTCGCGAATTAGTGTTTGCTGAAAATATTGCACAGATTTATAACTGGAGCAAACTGATTGACGAGAGTACGGATACACCTTCCGCTGAAACAATGCTGGGTTATTCTGCGCAAAAACCCGCGACCGTGGTGGCGGCGGTTACGCCGCAAACACCGGCGGAAACAGTGCGGAAGCTTAATTTTGTTTCGCGTCGCAATCTGGCAGTGGCGGCAGTGGGCGCGATTATTGCCGTCTCGATCACAGCGACGATTTTAACCGGAACACCTGAGACAGCCAACGGCGCTGCCTTGCTCGGCTTCTGGCGGACGATTGAGCCGTATGCGCTCTCCGCGCTGACCGGCGGCGCCATGGCGGGGATTGCCGATGCCATCGGACAAAAATTATCCGACCGTCCGGCAAACAATCGGAAGCAGACCCTGTGGGCGGCGATTATTGGTTTGAGTTTTGGCATCCAGACCCAGTTGATTTTTCAGTTTATTGATTATGCCGCACCTTTGGCAGGTTGGGGTGCTTCCGGGCTTATTCAATCGCTGGGATTGACCGGCACAATGGTTGGCTGGGATTGGGCTGTGCCTTGGGTGCGCATGGTGATGGGAGCCGGGACAGCCATCATGATGGTTGAGTACTGGGTCATCACCACGTTTTTTGCCAAGAATCTTAAGACGTATAACTTTAAAAATGAGGGTAATAAATTTATTGATTTCTTTATTGCCAAAACACCGATCGCGCTGGCCTACAATTATGCTTTACAGAATTTGGTGCCGATGAGCTTGGTTATGGCGGCATTTATTTTGCCGATTCGTTCCATTGCCCAGATTGTCACAGATCAGATTTTTGCAATTTTACAGGCGTGGGCATTTAATCAGTCTCATCCCCTGCGTTATTATGCAGCCCGGGCGTTTAATCGTCTGCTGGGGCGTACACCGCAAGGTCCGGGTGCGGATGAACCGCAGACCCGGTTTGGTCAAATAGCGCAGATAAAGGAGCACGAAACGAAAAAAGCGGCCATGAATGATCTGGCCTGGCAGGTGCGGCAGATGGAAAATTCCGCACAGTTTGATGAACTCATCCGGGAATTTGATCAGGCCCTGGCAGCCGGAGAATTTACCAGTGAAGGCGAGTCTCTGGCGGTTTTGGCCAGTTTGCTGGCAGCAGCGTATCAGACGCCGGCCCTGAATTTTGAAGGTGCTGTGGAACTTGAAAATCTTAATGAAGATGTAACCAAGAAAAATGAAATGCTGCAAGCAGCGGACCAGGTTGCCCGTGCAACCACGGATGAGGCCGCATCCCGGGCGCTCTCAGCTGCCAGTGAAACCCTGAATCTTTATACCGTCGCCCTGCTCTCTGAACCAACGCTTAATCTTTTTGCCTATGATGCGGTGCAGACCTTCACGGCCGGTGATATCGCGCGCCAACAGAATGTGACCAAATTTTATCAGGAACTGGAGAGCCGTTTGGCAAGTGATCGCAGTGCTGCGGTTGCTTATATGCGTGAGCATCTGACAGATACGGAACTTTATGATCAGAAAAATCTGGCGGAACTCAATGGTCAGCGGGTCATGAGCAGCTTGCTGTTTAATGTTTCGCAAAGCGCGGTGGGTTACGCTGTAATTGAGAGCGTTGCAAAACAAGACGGAGCGTCTTACTGGTTTAAGTCGGCTGACAAAAATGTTGAATCCATGATCAAGCTGACGCAGGTGAAGGAGCCTACCACGGTCTATATGTCCTTTGCGGTCTACGGCGAACAGATGCGTCTCTTTAATGAGGATTTTCTGCGCATGAAGGTCCGGCAGATGCAGGAATTAATTGATATCAATCCTAATCTGCGGGTTGAATTTATCATTAGTGATGATGAATACGCCACCGCATTTCCCAAAGCCGCCCAGGGCATTCAAGTCCATTCGGGCGATGTGATGACACTTTTCCTGGATGCCATGCTGGAAACTCCGGGGCAGGAAACCAACGATCGTTTTGGCGCCTGGCGTGCACAAGCTCATGAAAATATGGGCTTTCGGGTTGTCAATGTTGAGGCGGCGGTTCAACGGGAAATAGCCAATCCGGGCAGCGTGCCGGTCATGGCTGAGTACGCAAATGAAACCCGGAGCCGCAAGGGCGGTTCGATCCAGTATTTGCTCTGGATGGGCGAACAGCTGTCGCATGAGCAGTCAGACCGTCGTTCTTATGTGGCGTATACGGATGCGGATATTTCCACGGACATGATGCAGACCGGTCTTTTGATTCATGGCATCCGCGAGGGCGCCAGCGCAGCCATCGGTACCAGCGAGGCAAGTACATCCGTGCTGGCTTCTAAATCTTTGGGGCGTAAGCTCAAGAGCCTGGTTTACAATATTTTGGTTAATGGTTTGCTGCAGTTGAGCAGCGCCACCATACCGGTAACCGGCCGGATCACAGATACACAGCGCGGGTTCAAGATGTTCTCGCCCGGTGTTTTGCAGCGTATGCACAGCGCCTTTACGCAATATCCGCAGGAGATGGCGATTGATACGGCGCTGCTTTCTCAGCTTAGACTTATGGGCGAACCGATTGTGGAAGCACCGATTGCGTGGCTGGCCTCGGAAGCTGAATCAACGGTTCGTGCTCAGGATAACAGCGATATGCTTTATCGTGTTCTTCAGCAGCGTCGTGATTATGTGCGTCCGCGTCAGATGGGTGCTCAGACCGGCTTGCTTAAGCAGGCGGTCGGATTTGTCTGGTTGATGGGCGGCGCGATGATGCTGCGTTTGCTGGTTGCGATGATCAACACGGATCGTCAGCTGCATGGCAGTGCGATTGCCAAATTTAAACAGGTCATGATCACGGCGGAGGCGGACGCCACCGGAAAATCAATTGAGCAGATTGAACAAGACATGGATGCCTTTTACAAGCGGGAAGGTATTGATACGGAAAGTATTGAAGGCTATATCGCGGATTTTAAAATGAAGGAACCCATCCGTTTGTTTCAGGCTGAGGCAGATCAGGCGCCGGCTTTGGTTTCACAGATTGAAGCGATTACGTTGAAGGACTATGCGGTTGGCGGTATCACTAAAAATATGACCCGTATCCGTAATTTGTTTCAGATGGGTGACTATAAGGTGGCGGTCGGGAAAATCCTTCGCGATAATCTGCGCCAACCGGAAGCAATCAATGCGATTGAACTCAATGCGGTTGGGAAGCAAGTTCGGGCGCAGTTGGCAGCGCAGGGTATTGCTGTACCGGCCAATGTGTCGTTTGCGTCAGCCGGTCTGAAAAAAACCGGGCGCAATCTCCAGGAATTGAGCCGCTGGTCGGATAGTCAAAATCGCGTGCTGGTGGCACGGGAACTCTTGCGTTCGGAAAACCAAGCTGTTTTGGCCGGTGTCCTGGCCCAGCAGCTGGCCAAACAATACGGCGATGAGATGAACAAAATTGAACTGTATCAGTTGGGACGCAGCGTGGTTGAGGGAATGGATCTTGAGGTCCGGGAATATGCTGCCAGCCAGCGGATTAAAATCGGTGTGGTCAGTGCCTATGCTCACTTAGGCGGATTGAAGGAATTTGTGAATCATACGCTTAATGGCTACGGTCCGCTGATCAAAGACGGTGTTGTGGAAGTGGAAGTCTTCGGACATGAGGATGTCCGTAAAGGAAAGGCTTTGCCTGAAGTGGATGTGCGTAATGTCAAAGTCACGGCAGCCGACGGCTTCAAGACAACCGTGCCGGTGCGTATCAATCGCGTGACCAAGTTTAATGATTCCACAAGTATTGAACGCGTCGGTTATGCTGTGGCGCAGCGCGACTGTGATGTTGTCAATTTCACCTGGCTGCTCACCTCGGCGGCAGATGATCCCAAAGGTGTTTTGGGAGCATTTGCACCGGCTGTCATTGAAAAAATCGCGGGTGTGCCTACCACCGTGACCATGCATCATACTGTGCATACCATGGATCTTGAAGCCGGCCAGAAAGTGACGGGTTTTGTTTCGAAGATCAAGGTGGTGGCGGGTTCGGAATTAATTGAGCGCAGCCTTGGTTTGGTTTCTCAGGTGTATGTATTGCTGGATCGTTATATTGATGCTTACCGTGACAATTACGGCATCCAGGCACGGCGCATGCATCACGGATTTTTCCAGTTGAAAGAAGATCTGCCGCGGGAAGATGATATGGTTTTTATCGGCTCGGTGGGCAAATGGGGCGACTATAAGTTGGTGGAAGATCAGGTGAAGGGACTCCAGGAGATGTTTAAACAGGACACCAGCCTCAAGGACAAGGCTATCGGTCTTTTGGGGGGCGGAGACAATCCCAATGCGCTTGGTTACACCAAACGTATGGAGGAATTTTACCGCAGCCATCCGGAAGAAGGTGTGCTGGTGATTACCGGTGCCGAGGTGGTCGCTGCGGTGGAGGCCGCCGGGGATATGGATATGAACAGTTACCGCGCCTGGATTGCGGCCCGTGCTGCTGAGGCGGATGCGACCATTGTTTACCGCTCCGGATTTATTGAAGATGCCGAGTTCGGACCGATTAATGATACCTATGATATCGCTTTGCTGCTTTACCGCTCCACCACCGGAACTTCCGGACCGGCGCATGAAGCCGCCGGTATCGGCGGGACGCCGATTGTGGCATCTTTGCAGGAACCGCGTTATGACGATCTGGCGGATTTGCGCCAGGAAGGTTTGTTTGTTAACGGTGTTCAGACAGTCGAGACCACGGGTCCGGAAGGCCAAAAAGTGATGATTCCCAACGCGGAAGAGTGCGGCAGTGTCCTGGCGGAATTGGTTAAAAATGACACCATGCGTCATGAGCAGCAGGCACGTAATTTTGCCGCCGGTCAGAGTCTGGTGCCGGCGCGCATTGGGGAACAATACTACAATGATTTTACGCGCATCCTGAAAATGGACCAGGCCGACACTGTGGTGGGAAAATTGCGCACCAGCCGGAGCACACAACTGCCTGCGCGCGGCGCCATGTTCTGGGCACGCTTCAGTGTGATGTTTGTGTTCAGCTTAGGGCCGCGTATCGTGGCATCCATTCTTTCTGCGGTTAATTATGCGCGCGGCAATCTGGTGGGGATCGCTTTTACCCGCCGTGCTTACGATCAGATTATGCAGGGGAAAGAATTGACCGCTGAGGCGATGGCACAAGAGCAGGGTATTTCTGTGAAAAAAGCCCGCCGCGCTTTAGAGAAAATGGCATCTGTAGAAGCCGAAACTTCGCATCATCCCGGCGTGGACCGTGTGGTACGCGCCGATGGTACTGTGGCCTATGTTTCGGTTGGTTATAAAAACGCGAACCTTAGTGAATTGCGTAATGTGGTTAAAAAGAACCTGGGTCCCAAAGAAGCACTGGTTATCACCAATGGCGGTGATGATGTGATTGCGGAACAAAAATTTCAGTCCCAGGCGAAATCAATTTTCCGGAAAGACGGCAAGGTTGCCATTATGGCGCATCCTGAGGTGGTGCGGCGTGGTCAGTTCCAGGGTCTTTTAGATGCGATCCGGAGCTTTGTCAAGCGTCATGGAGCCCTTGATAAAAATGATGTTTCCGTGGGGATCATGATGCCCGGCAAGGGCACACGCATGAGTCCGCTGACCCAGCGTGCATTTGGGATCAAGCCTTTTTTACCCATGCTGGTCCGCTCCTCGCGTACTGGTGCCTGGTTCTCCGGTGCAGAAGCCTCGCTCTATACATGGAGTCTGGTGGCGAATCATCTCAAGCGCATGGGATTCAGAGGGATGGCCTGGAAATGGGGGGATGAACCTCAGATCGCAGCCAACCATATGGCTGCTATGAATCTTGAACTTTCGGAAGCGGACGCGGTCCGTTTTGGAGCTCAGACAGTGATTACCGAAGATCTGGCTGCCAACAAGGAATGGCTCCATGTGGATGCGAAGACCGGTGAATTTAAGCAGGTCCGGCGTCGTTCGCGTGATGCCTTGCTGGAACGGTTGGGGGTTGAGGATACGGTGGATGCCAAGGCATTTGTCCATATCGGCAGCCCGGCCTTTTCGTATACTTTCCTGGAAGCGGCTGAACAGGCGTTTAGCGATCTGACCGAGGGTTGGATTGATGTGGATGGTTATATTTTTGAAGCCCTGACGCAGGACCAGGCAACCTGGAATGCTGAAGTTGCCAAAGATTCCGGATTGCAGAAGGTCTTGTCGGATTATCCTGATTTTTACGAACGTGTCCAGAATATGAAGGCGATTATCAATGCCAAGCGCGGCCGCGCAGCAGATTCATCACTCAATATTCAAGTGATTGATTTTGGTGAGGGTCTGTACTGGGGTGATATCGGCCAGCTGGCCAAAGCCCGTGATACGCTCTGGGCAGTGAATGACCGCACCGGGAAAAACGGCGAGTTTGCCCGGCGCATGGCTGCGATTGACCATATTAAACCGGATCAATACGGCAACATTGTAGTGGGTGACTCACGTGTGCCGCAAGACGGCAGTGTGCGCAACAGTGTGATTATTAATACAAAAATTCACGGCCAAGCCGCCATCAGCGGCGCAGTGCTGGTGGATAGCGAACTTAACAATGCATCCATTGCCCAAGGCGCGGTTGTCTTTGAATCCACCGTGGCTGATCTCACGATGGGTGAAAATGCATATGCTCACGGCTCTGTGGCGGAGACGGTCGATGTTCCGGCGCAGTTTGTGCATACCAGTATGCCGGTTAATCCGAAAAACACAGCAGCGGGTCTGGAAAACTGGATGGCGGATTCCCGTGAAAATGTTGGTAAGGGTAATTTATATGAAAAACCCCAGTGGGGAAATTCCATGTCGCTCCAGGCCAAGTTTGATCAGATGCGGCAGCGCGAGGTTATGCCCGATGCTATTGAAGCGGAGATCAGCATTATCCGCGAACAGATTGCACAGCAGTTCCGGAGGGTTGATATAGACCAACAGGGTCCGGGAACGGGTCAAGGCCGGTTTGGCAATATTCGTGTACTCCCCATCATTGTTGGCCTGGGACTTGCCGGTCTGGGTATTGCCGGTGTGATCACGATGGCATTGCCCCTGATCTGGATCGCGCCCATTGCATTGGTCGGAGCGCTGGTGGCAATAATACCGGTGACTTTGCCGGGCATACGGCAGATGTTACAGAATCGGCCGGTCTGGACGATTGTATCTTCTCTGGTACTATTGCTGCCCATGCTCGCATTGACAGCTGTGCCGTTTCATGGTGTGTTGGGTGAGATAATTATGCCCATTGTTGAGACCACGGGATCAGCCTGGGTTTTCTTTGGTTTGTTTGTTCCGTTCCTGACATTGTATATGGGAACCACGGTTTTGGTGACAGCCAGCCTGATTGGCGGGGTGTATGGTGTAATAAATGTTCTGCGCAGTTCGCGCAGGACATCCCGGACAAAGGACCAAACACGCCAACCGGGTCGCGGCGAGGGCGGGTTTATCAACCTGAATGTGTTAGGCTCAATCGCCGGTGTTGCGGCAACTATTTTAGGTGTTGTGATGTTGGGAACGGTGGGACTCACAGTGGCATCCGGTTTGACAGTGGCGCTTGGGCTGGGCCTGATCGGGATCGTTTTTTTGAGCAACCGTTCCAAGCTGGGTTTGATATCCAAACTGGTGATGGCATTTTTAGCCAGCGGCGGGTTGGGCTTGCTCATGAGCCAGCCGGCTGTGAATTATACCCAGCAGGAGCGTTTTGCCATTGCGCAGCGGGATTACAGCAGTCTTTCAGACCAGGCATTGACACGCTACATGTTGAGCCAATCCAAGATTTCGACAGTGGCGTTTGCCTTTGTGGGTGAGCGGATTAAAGGCAATGCCCTTAATGGTTTGATTAAAGGGTATATGTCTTATTATGGATTTTATACCGGTGCTAAGGATATTGAAATTTTCTCTTCGCCGGACCAACTGGATATGGTGGATCGTGGAGATCTGCCCGCACCGGCGGCATATCATCATGCCTGGGGACACTCGGTGGTAGAAAGTCTGGATCGTGTGCTGGAAACCAAGCATGCCACACAGACGCATTACACAATTCATTGGCCCAACTGGGACGATTATTTTTCAATCAAAGAGGGCGGTCCGGGTGTTGCAGACAGTCAGGACTTCCTGGCGTTCCATACAGACCGCGCCTTGGAAGCTGAGGTCAGAGCGGAAGAACTGGCTTTGCTCGACCGGGCAGCGCAGTCCAATACGGTGATTTTAATGGAGACCACCATTGGCTGGCGCTCTGAACAACTGCTGGATAAGACCGGTCGTTCGCGCGCTGATTACATGCGTAACCTGATTGCTCATGTGCGTAAATTGCAGGATGCCTGGCTGGCACAGAATCCGGACAAAACACGGGCGGAGGCGCCGATCGGCATCACACTCAATCCCTGGCATCTGGCCATGGATGTTTATGGTCCGCAAATTCAGCAATGGATCAGTGAAGGCAAGAGTGCGTCGGAAATTCGTGATGCCTTGTTGCCATTGATGACGGAATTTTACCAACAGACGCAGGGGATGGTACAACGCTTTTATTTCGGTAATTCAACCCTGACGGATATGAACCTGCCGGTTGAACTTCAACGCGGCCGGATTCTTGCGGCTGAGGGGATTGTTCCGGAAATGCAGCTTTTCCGCATGGTGCTGGCGGATAATTCTGAAATTGTCAACAACAGCACGATGGAGGTTTCTCCGCAGGCAGCAGTCCAATCGCTGCAAGGCGAGCAGGCGGCTCAAGAGCGGCGCAGCGCAACCGTGAGTACGGTTGTGCTGGCCATCGGCGGAGCATTGCTGACTGCCGGATTGGTGGTATTTGCCGTGGTTGGATTAAGCGGCATCGCGGCCGGGCTGGCGATTGTCGGTGTGGCAGCCCTCACCGTGCGCAGTATTTTGCGGCGTAATCGTGTTCGCAATAGTTATCCACTCACCAATGAACAAGGCACACTGGCTGCCACAGACCGTGAAATCCTGCGGACGGTTTTTCAACAAGGCGGTGTTTCATTGAGTTGGACCATGGTTATGAACAATGTTAAAAATACTGTTGCGCTTCGAGGCTTGCAAGCTTTGGTGCCGTTTTTTGTCCGTTCTTATATGTGGGTAGCGGGACGCTTTTTAGGCATTCGCAAGGCTGAGATTTATGATGACGGTGTTCAGCCTGAAATAGCTTTGCGCATGGCACGTAAAGGTAAACTTGCGATCCAGACCATTCACAGTGCGGCCTGGAACGAGACGGTTGATCAGCTTTATCCCTTGTTCAACCGTACTTTTGAACCGCAGGAAGAAGCCAAAATGATCTTCCATACCGAGCTGATGAATGATTTGATCAGCGATTTTAAGGTCAAAGAAGGCATGCAGGGTGCAGACCGCATGGATGTGCTCATGGCCATGGCCGAGCAGGCACGGGCCAATAATATTCAACTATTGATTGAACCGGTTTTTGAATTGACCAAGCAGAGCAGTCTGGCTAATTTTCAACAGTCGGTGGAAGAAGTCCGTGCCTGGCGTGAGGCTTGGGCAGTCAAATATCCGGGACAGGAAATTCCGATCCAGATTGTATTTGATGCGTGGCATTGGGTGTCGGAGTCACGGCCTGAACTTTATCAGCAGTATTTCCAGGCCAAGACCCATGGTGAGCGCGATCAGATTCGTGCTGAAGTTTTGGAAATAATGACTAAGACATTTGATTCTCTCCAGGATATGGTGGGCTGGATTCATATCACCAACGTTAATCCCAACATCAAGTCAGAGATGCTGACTCATGGCGCAACCTTGTTCGGGAATGACACTTTCCTGGCCAATCGGGCGTACCTGCGGCATATTCACGCGCAGCGGCCGGACCTGCTGGGCAAGGTGACGCTCGAACTCGGTCCTCTGTATTTTTTGAGGGCCTGGTTCGGACACGAAGCAGCCATACGTCAAACCGGCAAGAGCCAAAAGGGTAGCGCGCTTAATTCGGATGGATTCAGCCTGAGCGGTAGGGGGCGTAATATTGTAGGCGGTCTGACAGTGGTGGCCGGTGTTGCTGCGGCACTACTGACAGGCAGTGTTTTTGCGGCTTTGCCGCTGGCATTGATTACGATTGGAAGCATGCTGGTTGCCGTACCGGTTATTATGAATTTCTTCAAAGGACCGCATGCATTTCGCGCCATGACCGGCTATATCGCAGGTTGGGCAGCTACGTTGGTGGGAATTGGCCAGATGGGACTTGTCATCGCCCTGGGGACTTATTTCCAGATTAACAATCCTTATGCAGCATTTGGCATGTTGGCACTTTCTTTTGTCACCATGAGTTACTTGCTACAGGGGGCCAGAGCGTACGTTAATACCGGGGGTGCAGTGCGCGATGCCATGCTGGAAAGTTCACTGAAAAGCTACTGGCAGACACAATCAAAAACCAGTCACAATAATTTTGCTGACTTGAAAAGTGATGCAGCTGCCTATCAAGGCTGGCGCAAAAATATTCCAACTGAGGCCATGCAGCAGATGCGCTCCCAGGCGCGCAACGATGCGATTGCGTGGTCGAATGGTATTATCG